>CAILKA010000225.1 GCA_903834645.1 uncultured beta proteobacterium | reverse complement strand
TCCTCGCCGCCTGCGGCGGCGGCAGCGATGGGGGCGAGGCGACCCCTGTCTCGCTCTCGCTGGAGAAGATCGGCGGCTTCAACGGCGGCGCTGTCGGTGCGGCCGAGATTCCGGCCTACGATGCCACCACGCAACGCCTGTTTGTCGTCAACGGGGCAAACGGCACGGTGGACGTGCTCGACCTGAAGGACCCCCGCAATCCCGCCCGGGTGGGCACGATCTTGGTGGCGGCACTCGGCGCCAGCGCCAACAGCGTGGCCGTGCACGACGGAATCGTGGCGGTGGCGATCGAGGCGAGCCCGAAGACCAACCCGGGCGTCGTGGCCTTTTACGACGCGCGCGACCTGCGCCTGGTGGCGCAGGTAACGGTGGGCGCGCTGCCCGACATGCTCACCTACACCCCGGATGGCCTGACGCTGCTCGTGGCCAACGAGGGCGAGCCCAGCGGCTACGGTGTGCCGGGCGCAGCCGACCCTGAGGGCTCGGTGAGCGTCATCACCGTCAACCGGGGCGGCACGCCCGTGGTGCGGACGGCCGACTTCCGCGCCTTCAACGGCCGCGAGGCAGAGTTGCGTGCCCAAGGCGTGCGCATCTACGGCCCCGGAGCCACGGTGGCACAAGACCTCGAGCCCGAGTCCATCACCGTCAGCGAGGACGGACGCACCGCCTACGTGACGCTGCAGGAGAACAACGCCGTGGCCGTCGTGGACATCGCCACCGCCCGCGTGCTCGACGTGCGCGGCCTGGGCTTCAAGAACCACAACGTGGCCGGGATGGGCCTGGACGCCAGCGACGAAGACGGTGGCGTCAACACCAACACCGGTACGCCGGCCATCAAGATCCAGCCCTATCCCGTGCGCGGCATGTACCAGCCCGACGCGATCGCCGCCTACACGGTGAACGGGCAGACCTTCCTCGTCACCGCCAACGAAGGAGATGCTCGCGCCGACTGGCCGGGCTTCAACGAGGAGACCCGCGTGCGCGCGCACTGCACCGCGGGCCTGGATCCAACCGTCTTCCCGAACGCCGCCAACCTGATCCTGGACTCCAACCTCGGGCGCCTTCGGATCACAGCGAACCCCAACGGCAACTCGACGGGCAAGAACGCAGCTGGCCAGTGCAACGAGCTCTACAGCTTCGGCTCACGCTCCTTCTCGATCTGGAACGCGGGCCTGGCGCAGGTCTTCGACTCGGGCGACCAGTTCGAGCAGCGCACCACCGCACTGACCCAGGCGAAGTTCAACGCCAGCCACGACAACGACACGCTCGACGCGCGCAGCCCGAGCAAGGGTCCCGAGCCCGAGGGCGTGGTGGTCGGGCGCATCGGCGCCAAGGTCTACGCCTTCATCGGCCTGGAGCGCATCGGCGGCGTGATGGTCTACGACATCTCCGCGCCGCAATCGCCCACCTACGTGACCTATCTGAACACGCGTGCCGGTGCGGCGGGTGACACCGGCCCCGAAGGGCTGACGTTCGTGCCGGCTTCCAAGTCTCCCAACGGGCGGGCCTTGCTGATCGTGGGCCACGAGGTCAGCGGAACGACCGCCATCTACCAGGTGAACCCGAGTTACTAGTGCCCCGCCGTACGGCTCGCGGCGGGCGCGCTGTGCGCCTGCCGGCGCTAGACCTGGTCGGGGGAGACGACGGCGTGAAGGCTCACGGTCGGGCAGCCGTTGCGTTCGCGCCTGCGCAGCCACCACACAGCGCCCTTGCGCACCGCCCACGGCTGCACGCCGCCGGCCAGCAGCCAGGCGGCGGTCAGCCCCAGCGTATCCTGGTGACCCACGATCACCACCGGCTCCTTTGCGTCCGGCCAGCGGGCCGCGCCCAGCAGCGCGTCCACGCTCGCGCCAGGGGCCAGATCCGGGCACAGGCGCAGCTTGTGCTCGAGGCAGGCCGCAGTCTGGCGTGTACGGAGTGTCGGGCTGACGAGCACGCGTGCGCTGCCGGGCAGCTGGCGGTTCAGCCAGTTCGCCATGCGGGCAGCCTGGCGCTCCCCCTTGGGCGTGAGCGCGCGGTCCGCGTCGGGCTCGCCCGCCTCGGGTTCGCGGGCGTCGGCGTGGCGCCACAAGATGAGATCCATACCGGGAGCGTGGTGCGGCTGTGTGACACGCATGTGAAGGGCGCCCACCCGCCGGCCGGCTGAGCGCTCTGGCGGCACACCCGTCGCCAACGGCGTCGTGAGCGTTGTCACAAAGCTTTCACGAACAGCTCCTAGAGTGAGTTCACCGGGTCACATCACCCCTTCACTATCCGTTCACCACTCTCGAGGCATCGACCATCATGAAGCGTCTCTTCCTGAAGTCCATTGCGGCCACCGCCCTGTCCGGCCTGTTCCTCTCGGGCACCGCCCTGGCGGCC
>CAILKA010000224.1 GCA_903834645.1 uncultured beta proteobacterium | reverse complement strand
ATCGCCGTCCTTTTTCCCAATCAGCAGATCATCATCCGAAAAGTTCTCTGGCAGCAGCGCGTTCGGAATGCCTCGTTTCGATAGCTCTGCGGCCACGTAGAGCTCGCCAGCGTGCCCGCTGAGTTTCTTGATCCACTGTGGCGTTGCCATGACAAGGGCGAGTAAGAGGCCTAACGTAATGTGTACGTGAAGTAGAACGCATCCACGCGGCCTAAAGCAATTGGGGCCGCGGGGGGCGGGCTTCTCGGGGAGACCCTGAACCACCCCGATAACCCCCTTTCGGGGGGCCACTTCGGGGCGATGGCCGAAATGCAATAGGCCGCCTAAAGATGTACGGATGGTCCCGCATGTGCCCGCTCCCTTTCGCCGGGTTGACGATTCTTCTGTGGGGCAGCAGGAGATGGTTGCCGGGGAGGTGTCAGGCGTCAAGGGGGCTGGCCCGCAGGCCTCGGGGCAGCCGCCTCGCCTGCTGGACCGTTTGCGCGCCGAGGTCCGCGTTCGCCACTACTCCCTGCGCACTGAGCAGGCCTATGTGGACTGGGCGCGGCGCTACATCCGCTTCCACAGGCTGCGCCACCCGCAGGAGCTGGGCCCGGCCGAGGTGGCGGCCTTCCTGACCTACCTGGCGGTGCAGCGCGAGGTGTCGGCCTCCACGCAGGCGCAGGCACGCTCGGCGCTGCTCTTCCTGTACCGGGAGGTGCTGGGCGTCGATCTGCCCTGGCTGCAGGAGGTGGTGGTGGCCAAGTCCGCGCGCCGCCTGCCGGTGGTGCTCACGGCGGGGGAGGTGCGGGCGCTGCTGGCCGAGCTGAGCGGCACGATGGGTCTGGTGGCCGGCCTGCTCTACGGCACCGGCATGCGGCTGATGGAGGCGCTGCGCCTGCGGGTGAAGGATGTCGCCTTCGAGCGCCGCGAGCTCGTGGTGCGCCACGGCAAGGGCGGAAAAGATCGCGTCACCGTCCTGCCCGAGACGCTCGTGGCCCCGCTGCAGGCGCACATTTCACGCGTGCAGGCGCTGCACGGGCGCGATCTGGCCGAGGGGCACGGCGCGGTGTGGCTGCCCGACGCGCTGGCGCTGAAGTACCGGCAGGCCCCGCGCGCCTGGGGCTGGCAGTGGGTGTTCCCGAGTGCGGTGCGCGCGGCCGACCCGCGCACGGGCGAGGTTCGCCGCCACCACCTGCACGAGGCCTCGGTGCAGCGTGCCGTCTCGCTGGCTGCGCGGCGGGCAGGCATCTCCCGGCCCTGCTCGCCGCACGTGCTGCGCCACTCCTTTGCCACGCACCTGCTGCAGTCGGGCTACGACATCCGCACGGTGCAGGAACTCCTGGGCCACAGCGATGTGTCCACGACGATGATCTACACGCACGTGCTCAACCGCGGTGGGCGCGGGGTGCGCAGTCCGCTGGACGTGTAGCGGGCGCGGTCCGGCGACCGGGCCGCCCCGCTCGCCCGGCCCGCCCCGTCCGTGGCGGGGAACACGGGAAGCGCCGCAAACGCCTCGTGCCGGCTTGCGCACAATGCGGGTTCGTGACTCCCCGGGCACTGGCGTTCCCCGGGCTCGCTTCCCCCCAACCGCAGAAAGCCCCCCATGATCCTCGGCTGCATCGCCGACGACTTCACCGGCGCGACGGACCTTGCCAACAACCTGGTGCGCGCAGGCATGCGCGTCGTGCAGACCATCGGTGTGCCGGGCGGCCCGTCCCCGGCTCCGGATGGGGCCACCCCTTCCGAGGTGCCCGGCCTGGCCGAAGTGGACGCCGTCGTTGTCGCCCTGAAGTCCCGCACGGCGCCGGTGGAGCAGGCGGTGGCGCAGTCGCTGGCCGCCGCCCGTTGGCTACGCGCGCGGGGGGCGCGGCAGCTCTACTTCAAGGTCTGCTCCACCTTCGATTCCACCCCGCGCGGCAACATCGGCCCGGTAGCCGAGGCGCTGCGTGCCGAGGTCGGCGCAGGCATCGCGATCGTCACACCGGCCTTCCCGGAGACGGGGCGTACGGTCTACAAGGGCCACCTTTTCGTGGGCGATGTGCTGCTGTCGGACAGCCCCATGCGCCACCACCCGCTCACGCCGATGACGGACGCCAACCTGGTGCGCGTGCTGCAGGCGCAGCTTGCGGCCACGCGTTGCGCCTTGCTCGAGCGGCGCACGGTGGCCCAGGGCGCGGCGGCGGCGCGTGCGCGGCTGGCCGCGCTCGAAACTGAAGGATTCGCCTTCGCGGTGGCCGATGCGGTGGAAGACGCGGACCTGCACGTGCTGGCCGAAGCGGCGCAGGACGCCGCGCTCGTCGTGTCCGGCTCCGGGCTGGCCATCGGCATCCCGGCGCGCCATGGGCTTGCGCCGAGCGCGCAGGCGGCGCGGCTGCCGGCCGCGCTCGGGGCCCGGGCGGTGGTCAGCGGCAGCTGCTCGGCGGCCACCAATGCGCAGGTGTCCGATTTCATCGGCCGCGGCGGTACGGCCTTTGCGGTGGATCCGCTGCGCCTGGCGGCCGGGCAGGACGTGGCAGGCGAGGCCCTTGCATGGGCACGGCCCCGGCTCGGGCCGCAGCCTGTGCTGGTCTATGCCACGGCCGCGCCCGAGGCGGTGCGTGCGGTGCAGGAGCAGTTGGGCGCGCAGCGCGCGGGCGAGCTCGTGGAACATGCGCTCGCGCGCGTGGCGCAGGGTCTCGTGCAAGCCGGGGTCGGGCAGCTCGTCGTGGCCGGGGGCGAGACGTCGGGCGCATGCGTGCAGGCGCTGGGCATCTCGGCACTGCGCATCGGTCCGCAGATCGACCCGGGCGTGCCGTGGTGCCACGCGCCGTGCGCCCTTCGGCCGCAGGGCCTGCACCTGGCGCTGAAGTCGGGCAACTTCGGCGGCACGGCTTTCTTCACCCGCGCTTTCGAGGTGCTGACGTGACCGCGCCGGGGCTGTCCGACGAATCGCGCCTGCGCGAGGAGGTCTGCCGCGTGGGGCGCTCGCTCTTCGAGCGCGGCTACGTGCACGCCACCGCGGGCAACATCAGCGTGCGGCTGGAAGATGGCTTTCTCATCACGCCCACCGACGCCTGCCTGGGCACGCTCGACCCGGCGCGGCTGGCGCGGCTGGACCCACAGGGCGCGCAACTCGGCGGGGACCCCGCGAGCAAGACGCTCGCGCTGCACCGCCGCATCTATGCGGCTGCACCCGAGGCACGCTGCGTGCTGCACACGCACTCCACGCACCTGGTGGCGCTCACCCTCCAGGGCGTGTGGAGCCCGGACGACATCGTGCCGCCGATCACGCCGTACTACGTGATGAAGGTCGGGCACGTGCCGCTCATCCCGTATCACCGGCCGGGTGACCCGCGTGCAGCCGAGCTCGTGGCGCAACGCATAGCGGCAATGGCCGCGCGCGGCACGCCCATTCGTGCGGTGATGCTCGACCGGCTCGGTCCGAACGTGTGGCACCGCACGCCGGCACAGGCCAGCAGCGTGCTGGAGGAGCTCGAGGAGACGGCGCGGCTGTGGCTGCTCACGCGCCCGGCACCCTCGCCGCTCACGCCGGAGCAGCTCGACGAGCTCAGGCAGGCCTTCGGGGCGAGCTGGTAGGCGGCAGGCGCCCAAGCCCGTGCCGGCAAGGGGCGCGCGAGGTCTCAGCGAGCCGGGGCGCCCTGCGCGGGCAGGCGCGTGACCACCGTGAAGGTGAGCAGCGAGATGCCTGCCATCACCCACAGCAGGGTCGTGAAGCCGGCTGCCTTCACCAGTGGCCCGAGCACCCACACCGCCGCCGAACTCGCGCCCAGCGAGATGGTCAGCCGCAGCCCCGCCACGCGCGAGCGCATGCGGTCGTCCACGTAGCGCGCGAGCATGGCGTCGGTGAAGGGGATGCTGCCGAAGATGAAGGCCATGCAGGCCAGCAGCGCCGCGTAGAAGGCCCAGCCGCTGAGTTGCGTGGCCAGCGCCAGCAGCCCGCCTTGCACGACGACGACTCCCAGGTACAGCGTCTTGAGCGGAACGCGGTCGATGAGCCGGCCCACGACGAGCTGCGCGAACGAGGCGATCGTGTAGACCCCTGCCAGCAGCGCCCCGACCAGTGCGGGGTCGCGCGTGACGGCAGCCAGCCGGTCGGCCAGGAGCTCGTAGTTGGCGTTGGTCGAGAGGTTGAACAGCAGGTTGCCCGTGGTCGATCCGAGCGTCATCACGACGAGGATGAGCGCGATCGACACGCCAGCGGGCGCGGCGGCCGAGGGGGCCCGGCGCGCCGCGGGTGTGCCCTCCTGGCGCGCCAGGCGCGCGAAGGCGATGCCGCAGGCGATGGCCACCACGCCCGGGATGACGAAGGCCGCGCGCCAGCCCAGGTGCTTGACCAGAAAGCCCGTGACGAGCGCGGCCACCGCGATCCCCAGGTTGCCCGCCAGCCCGTTGACGCCGATCGTCCAGCCCGGGCGGCTCGCGCCTTGCAGCAGCATCGGGATGCCCACGGGGTGGTAGATGGCCGCGAAGGTGCCCAGCAGACCCAGGGCCAGCGCCAGCTGCAGCGGCGTGTGTGCCAGCGCCACGCCGATGGAGGCCGTGCCGATGCCCACGAAGAACACCACCATCATCGCGCGCCTGCCCCACTGGTCGCCGAGCTTGCCCGCAGGCAGCGAGCCCAGGCCGAACATCAGGAAGGCGAGCACACCGTAGGGCATCAGGTCCTCCCAGCGCGTGAGGCCGAAGTCCTGCGCGATCGCCGTCACGGCGGTGGCGAAGATCAGCAGGAACATGTGGTCGATCGCGTGCCCGAGGTTGAGCAGCAGCTGCGTCGGGCGGTGCGCCGCGGCCGTTGCTTCGGCGGCTGGCGGAGCGGCTGGTGGGGTAGCTGGTGGGGTGGCGGTGTCGGCACTCGGCATGGGCACGAGTATCGCGCTGCCGAGACGCCTCACCCCAGCCGCAGCAGCGGCACGCCGGCCAGCGCCAGCGCCACGACGGCCAGCCGCCTGACGGGCATCGGCTCCTTGAGCCACACCACCGCGATCAGCATCGCGAAGACGGCGCTCGTGTCGCGCAGCGCTGCGGCCGGGGCGATGGGTGCGCCCGTGTAGACCCACAGGATGAGCGCATACGACACCGTGGCCACGATGCCGGCGGGCACCCCCGTGCGGGCGTGGCGCACGAGCAGCGCCCAGGGGCTGCCCAGCGCGCGCTGGCGCCAGCCCATGGCCAGCGCGTTGGTCACGCTCACGGCAAAGGCGTAGGCCCAGGGCGAGCCGGCTGCGCGCACGGCCTGCGCGTCGCTGAGCACGTAGCCGGCGGTGGCCACGCCGGCACCCAGCGTCCACGCGAGGGCGGCGGGTGGCAATGTCGAGGAGGCGCCAGCCGTTGCGCTGGCCGGGGTGCTCCGGACCGTGTCGCGCGCCAGCAGCAGCAGCGCCGTGGCCACGCAGCCCACCCCGAGCGCCGCCCAGGTGCCCAGCTGCTCGCCCACGAGCCAGGCGGAGCTGCCAGCCACGACGAGCACCGAGGTGGCGCGCGCGATCGGATACACCGTGCCGAAGCCGCCCTCGCGGTAGGCGCGCAGCGTCGCGCCCACGGCCACCGTGTTCATCGCCGTGCTGCAGGCGATCCAGGGCCAGGCGGCCGGGGGCGGCAGCCCCGTCACGAGCAGGCCGGCGGCGCCGATGAGCGCGGCGGCCGTCATCTGCGCGGCCATCGTCTCGGCAGGAGCCGCGCTGGCCTTGATGGCGGCATTCCAGCCCGCGTGCAGCATGGCGCTGAGCAGGGCGGCCAGCAGGAGCGGGGTTTCCATTCGTCGTGCGGGGTGCCGGGTGTTCAGCCGGTCGCCGTTGCGGGTTCCGGGGTCATCGATCGTCGCCCATTCTGTGATGCAGCTGCGCGGCAAGCACTGCACCGAGGGCCACTGCCACGCACACGGCTGCCAGCGCCGCGGCCAGGTCTGCCCAGCCTGGCAGCGCGAAGCGCAGCAGCTCGCGCGCAGCGGGCACGGCCAGTGCCAGGGACAGCGCGGTCACGGCGGCGGCCGCCACCCACCAGAAGGCACGCGTGCCCGGCGCGAAGAGCGCACGCCAGCCCAGGCCTGCGCTGGCGTTCACGGCCACGAGCAACAGGTTGCCGGCCGTCAGGCCCAGCACGGCCAGCGTGCGGGCCACGTCCTCGGTGCGCCCGCCCTGAAGCGCGAGCACGTAGATGGCCAGCGTGGCCACGAGCAGGCAGCTGCCCTGGATGAGACCGGTGACGAGCAGGGTGCCGCCGAGCAGGCTGCCTTCGCGCGGGCGCGGCGGGCGCTGCATCACGCGCGGGTCCTCCGGGGCGCCCTCGAAGGCCAGCGAGCACACGGGGTCGATCACCATCTCGGTGAGCACCACGTGCGCGGGCAGCAGCAGCGGCGGCAGCCCGAAGAGCACGGGCAGCAGCGCCAGGCCTGCGATGGGCACGTGGATGGCGGTGATGTAGGTCATCACGCGGCGCAGGTTGTCGAAGATGCGCCGGCCCATGCGCACGCCGCCCACGATGCGGCCGAAGTCCTCCTCCAGCAGCACGAGGCCGGCGGCCTCGCGCGCCACGTCGGTTCCGCGCACGCCCATGGCGATGCCGATGTGCGCGGCCTTGAGCGCGGGTGCGTCGTTCACGCCGTCGCCGGTCATCGCCACCGTCTCGCCGTTGCGCTGCAGCGCCTGCACCAGGCGCAGCTTGTGCGCCGGGCTCACACGGGCGTAGACGCGCACCGTGCGCACGGCCTGGGCGAGGGCGGCGTCGTCGAGCGTGTCGAGGTCTGCCCCGCGCAGTGCGCCGGCAGCGGTGTCGAGCCCGGCCTCGCGCGCGATGGCGAGGGCCGTGGCGGCGTGGTCTCCCGTGATCATCGCCACGGCGATGCCGGCTGCGCGCGCCTGCGCCACCGCAGCCGGCACGCTCTCGCGCAGGGGGTCACGAAAACCCAGCAGCCCGAGCCAGGAGAAGCTCACGTCGTGAGCCTGTGCGGCCGCTGCCTGTCCGGTGTAGGTGCCCTCGGCCACGGCCAGCACGCGCAGGCCCTGCGCGGCAAGCTGCTGCACGCTCCTCATCACCGCCTCGCGCTGCGCGGCATCGGCGTGGCACAGGTCGAGCACGGCCTCGGGGGCGCCCTTGGCGGCCACGTGCCGCACGCCCGCCTCGTCTGTCCAGGCCTGCGACATCGCCAGCAGCTCGGCCGACAGCGGGTACTCGCGCTCGAGCAGCCACAGCGGGTGCAGGTGCCCGGTGTCGGCCAGTGCCGCGTCGCCATGCTCGAGCAAGGCGCGGTCGATGGGGTCGGGGCTGCCGCGGCGCGAGGCGAGCATGGCCGTCTCGAGCAGCCGGTGCACGGGCTCGGGCAGGGCCTCGCCTGGGGTGATGCGGTGGTCCAGGGCGTCGGTGACGAGCCGCGCCAGGCGCATGCGGTTCTCGGTGAGGGTGCCGGTCTTGTCCACGCACAGGAAGGTGGCCGCGCCCAGCGCCTCCACCGCCGCGGGCTGGCGCGACAGCACCTGCTCGCGCGCCAGGCGCCAGGCGCCGAGTGCGAGGACCACCGACAGCACCATCGGGAACTCCTCGGGCAGCATCGCCATGCCCAGCGCCAGCGCCGACAGCAGCCCCTGCAGCCACTGGCCATTGCGCAGCCCGTACCACAGCGCCAGGGCGGCGGCCGCGGCGATGGCCACTGCGCCGAACAGGCGCACGAGGCGCTTGAGCTGGCGCTGCAGCGGGCTCGGCTCGGGCACGATGGCCGCCAGCGATGCACCGATGCGCCCGACCTGCGTGCGCGCGCCCGTGGCCACCACCTCGGCCAAGGCGTGGCCAGCCACCACCAGCGTACCGGCCCAGGCGGCCGTGGCGGCAGCAGCCTCGTCCGAAGGCAGCTCGGTCGGTGCCAGGCCGGGCTGCGCGGCGTGCTTGGCCACCGGCACCGACTCCCCGGTGAGCAGCGACTCATCCACCTCGAGCGCCGAGGCCTGGCGCAGCTGCGCGTCGGCGGCCACGCGCTCGCCTTCGGCCAGCAAGAAGAGGTCGCCCGGCACGAGCTCGCGCGCGGGGATGCGGCGCAGCTGCCCACCGCGCAGGACGCGCACCTGCGGCGCCGCGAGCTCGCGCAGCGCATCCAGCGCACGCTGGCTGCGCCGCTCCTGTGCGATCACGAGGCCGACGGTGGCCACCGCAAAGGCCGCCAGCAGCAGCCCCTCGCCGAGGTCGCCGATCAGCAGGTAGACGGTGGCGGCAGCCAGCAGCAGGCCGAACATCGGCTCGGTGACGATGCTCGCGAGCGTGGCGCCCAGGCTCTTGCGCTCGCGGTCGCGGATCTCGTTGGGGCCGTGCGTACGCAGGCGCTGCTGCGCCTCTTGCTCGTCCAGGCCGTGCAGGGTTTCCGGTCCGTCCATGGGCCGAGTGTCACCCATGGAGGCGGGCTGCCGGCTTCAGCCCCCCGAGCCACCCATCATGGGCAGCACCTGGCGCGCCAGGCCGATGGCCGCCGGCCCGACGAGCACGACGAACAGTGCCGGCAGGATCGTCAGCACCAGCGGAAAGAGCAGCTGCGTCGGGATCCGCGCGGCGGCCTCCTCGGCGCGGTACTGGCGGCGCAGCCGCAGGTCCTCCGCATGCACCCGCATGGAGTCG
Source organism: uncultured beta proteobacterium (assembly GCA_903834645.1). Lineage (GTDB taxonomy): Bacteria > Pseudomonadota > Gammaproteobacteria > Burkholderiales > Burkholderiaceae_C > Rubrivivax. The sequence goes on along the minus strand of CAILKA010000224.1, from coordinate 3,238 downwards.
GCGATGGCGGTGCCGAAGCGGTCGGCCTGCAGAAGCGCGGCCACGAAGGCGCCCACCTCGGGCACGCCGGTGCGCGTGGCGAGGTTGCGCAGCGCGCGGTCGCGCGTGGCGCCGATGCGCAGCTCCGTGCCCACGAGCGCGAGCTCCTCGGCCAGTGCCGGGCTGCGCAGCGCCATCTCCTGGCCGGCGCGCTGGATCGCCGTGTCCAGGCTCAGGCCCGCCTCCACGCACACGATCATCAGGTCGATGGCGTCCGGAAAAGCCTCGAACAGGGCCCGCTGGCGCCGCGCCACGCGCCAGCGCAGGGCCAGCGAGGGCAGGTACAGGCCGGCTGCGGCCGCCACCACGAGCATGAGGGGCACGCGCGCGCCCTCCATGCGCCAGCCGCCCACGCTCAGCGCAACCCAGGCCAGCAGCGGCAGCCCGAGCGCCAGCACGGTCTTGAGCGCCAGGAAGTACATCGGCGCGGCCCGCGCCCGCAGGCCTGCCTGGAGGAAGTGCGCCTGCAGGCGCGAGATCGACTGGGCATCGCCCGCGCCGGCCAGCCGGGCGGCGGGGGTGGCCAGGCGCTGCAGCGCGGAGTCGCCGTGCGCGTCCACACCCGAGACGCCGGGCTCGGGCGCCGCAGCCCCGCCGGGCAGGCCGGTGGCAGCGGCAGCGACGCTGGCACCTTGCGCAATGCGCGCACGCATCCGCGAGCGGTCGCCCAGCCAATAGGCACCCGTGGCGACGATGCCGCACACGAGCAGGAAGAGCACAACCAGGAGCAGGATGTCCGCAGCATTCATGTCGTCATTCCATCCAGGAGCGGGTTCACACCCGCAGCCGCCAGGCGCGTCATCCACAGCACCCCGACGGCGTAGAGCACCAGGCACATCTGGATCAGCTGCACGCCGATCGGGTCGCGCCACAGCAACGACATGAAGGTGGGGTTGATGGCTGCCAGCACCGCACCGACCACCGGCGGCATCAGCGCCAGGATCCAGGCCGAGAACTTGCCCTCCGCGGCGAGCACGCGCACCTTGCCCAGCAGCCGCATGCGCGAGCGCACGAGCTGCGCGATGTTGGTGAGCAGGTGCGCGAGGTTGCCGCCGGTCTCGCGCTGCAGCAGCACGGCGATCACGAGAAAGCGCATGTCGTCGCCGGGCACCCGCGCGGCCAGGTTGCGCAGCGCCTCGTCCAGGCCGAGGCCGAAGTTGAGCTCGTCGTGCGTGATGCGGAACTCCTCGGCCAGCGGCTCGGGCGACTCTTCCCCCACCATCTGCAGCGCCGAGGGCAGCGCGTGCCCGGCGCGCAGCGAGCGCGCCATCAGGTCCACGGCGTCGGGCAGCTGCGCGCGCAGCCCAGCCAGCCGGCGCGCGCGCCGCCACCCGAGCCACAGCAGGGGCAGTGCCGCTGCACCGAGGCCGCCTGCGGTGGCCATGCGCAGCGGCGCGCCGAGCAAGAGGGTGCCCAGCAGCACGAGCACGCCCGCGGCCAGCGAGGTTCCCAGCAGCCGGGAGGCTGGCAGCTCCAGCCCGGCCTGCTCGATCCAGCGGTCCAGGCTGGAGCTGTGCGGCAGCGCCAGGGCCAGCCGCTCGAGCCAGCTGCCCTCCTCACCCATCCTGCGCTTCAGGAGCGCCGCCTGGGCCTGGCCGTGGCCGCCTGCGGAGATTGCGCGCACGCGCTGGCGCAGCCTGCGAGCCTGCGGGCCGCGCGTGTCGTTCCACAGCATCCACGCGCCCTCGAGCGCGGCCACGACCGCGACGAAGGCGACCACGAGCGTGAGCAGCATCGGGGTGTCCATGGTGACGCTCCTTCAGGCGGGTTCGTAGAGGTCGTCGGGCAGCCGCTCGCCGTGTGCGTCCAGCCGCCCCTGGAACTGCGGACGCACGCCCGTGGGGCGGTGGCGCCCGAGCACCTGGCCCTGCTCATCCACACCCGTCTGCTCGAAGACGAAGAGGTCCTGCATCGTCACCACCTCGCCCTCCATGCCGGTGATCTCCGACAGCGCCACGATCCGGCGCCGGCCGTCGGACAGGCGCTGCACCTGCAGCACCGCAGTCAGAGCCGAGGCGATCTGCTGGCGCGCAGCCCGCGCGCTCATGTGCAGGCCGGCCATGCCGATCATGTTCTCCACGCGCAGCAGCGCGTCGCGCGGGGAGTTGGCGTGCACGGTGGCCATCGAGCCGTCGTGGCCCGTGTTCATGGCCTGCAGCATGTCGAAGGCCTCGTCGCCGCGCACCTCGCCCAGGATGATCCGGTCGGGCCGCATGCGCAGCGCGTTGCGCACGAGCGCGCGCTGCGCCACCTCGCCGCGCCCCTCGACGTTGGGTGGGCGCGTCTCCAGCCGCACCACGTGCGGCTGCTGCAGCTGCAGCTCTGCCGCATCCTCGATCGTGACGATGCGCTCGCGCTCGGGGATGAAGGCCGACAGCACGTTGAGCGTCGTGGTCTTGCCGCTGCCCGTGCCGCCCGAGATCAGCAGGTTCAGCCGCGCGCGCACCATCGCGCGCAGCAGCGCAGCCATCTCCGGGGTGAGCGTGCCCAGGTGCACGAGGTCGTCCAGGGCCAGCGGCACGCGCGAGAACTTGCGGATCGACAGCGCCGGGCCGTCCAGCGCCAGCGGCGGGATGATCGCGTTCACGCGCGAGCCGTCGGGCAGCCGCGCGTCCACCATCGGGCTTGCCTCATCCACCCGGCGGCCCACGCGCGAGACGATGCGGTCGATGATGCGCAGCAGGTGGCGCTCGTCGTCGAAGCGCACGGGGGTGTGCTCCAGGCGCCCGCCGCGCTCGATCCACACCTCCTGTGGCCCGTTGACGAGGATGTCGGAGATCCCTGCGTCGGCCAGCAGCGGCTCCAGCGGGCCCAGGCCCATCACCTCGTGCTCGATGTCGATGGCGACCTGCCGCTGCTCGCGCGCGTTCAGCGGCAGGCTCGACTCCTGGATGAGCCGCTCGATGAGCGTGCGCAGCTCCTCGCGCAGCCTCGAGGGGTCGAGTGCACGCAGCGCGTCGAGATCGATGCGCTCGAGCAGCCGCCGGTAGAGCTCGCCCTTGAGCTCGACGTAGGCCGGGGTGGAGGCGGAGCCCGCAGCGCGCCCGCCGGGCGCCACAGGCGAGGCGGCCTCGCCGGGGGCTGCACCCGTGCGTGCCATGCCGCCCGCTTCCGCGCTGGCCGGGCCCGGGTGGGCCGGCGCCGCAGCGGGTGCACGGGTGTCGGACAGGTGCGGGGGCTCGGCGCCCCCCTCTTCGCT
>CAILKA010000223.1 GCA_903834645.1 uncultured beta proteobacterium | reverse complement strand
GCAGCTGGTTGTCGATGGTCAGCACGAGCGCCCCGTAGCCGGCTGCGTGCGCCCGGTCTGCCAGCTCGCGCGTGAAGCCGCGGTCGCGGTAGATGAAGACCTGCATCCAGCGCAGCCCCACGTGCTCGGTGCCCTGGGCCTGCGCCAGCGCCTCCAGCGTGCACACCGAGCCGTGCGACAGGCAGTAGACCGTGCCCTGCGCCGCGGCCGCGCGCGCTGCGGCGATCTCGCCTTGCGGCCAGAAGAGGCCCGCCAGCCCGGTGGGCCCGATCAGCACGGGGCTGGCCAGCCGCTGGCCGAAGAGCGTGACCGAAAGGTCCCGCTTGGCCGCACCTTCGAGCGGGCGCGGCAGCAGGGCCCAGTCGTCGAAGGCCGCCTCGTTGGCGCGCAGCGTGGCTTCGTTTTCCGCGCCGCCGTCGATGAAGTCGAAGAGCGGGCGCGGCAGCCGCGCGCGGGCCTGCGCGCGCAGGGCGTCGATGCTCCAGGCGGTTTTCAGGGCCGGGATCATGGGGCCTTCAGGAAGGCCGGCGAGATCGCCCCGGCGCGCACGGCGGCGTCGGCACGCGCTTCGGCCTCGCGGATCGCGGGCAACCGCGCCACCACGTCGGCCAGCCGGGCCTGCGGCACCACCACCACGCCGTCGGCATCGGCCACCACCACGTCGCCGGCGCACACGTGCACGCCCGTGACCACCACGGGGTGGCCCACCGTGCCTGGGCCGCTGCGGTGCGGCGAGTTGGGCGTCACGCCCATCGACCAGGCCGGCAGCCCGATCTGCCGGATACCGGCAAGGTCGCGCACGCAGCCATCCGTCACGAAGCCCACGGCGCCGCGGTTGCGCGCCATGCCCAGCACCAGGTCGCCCGTGATGGCGCAGCCCGTGAAGCCATCCGTGCAGGCCACGATCACGTCTCCGGGGGCGATGGACTGCAGCGCGTGGATCAGCGCGAGGTTGTCCGCCGGCCCGGCGTGGCAGGTCAGGGCCACGCCGCAGAACGCGAGCTGCTCGGGGATGGCCGGGCGCAGCCGGAAATCCAGCGCGCCGCTGCCGCCCAGCGCGTCGCACAGGAAGCCGGTGGGCGTGTGGCGCAACTGCTCGACGAGCGCGGGGTCGGGCCGCGTGAAGGCGGCAACCTGGATCAGCGGGACTTCTTCGATCATCGGTGGGGGCTCCTTACGGGCTTCTGGGATGATCACGGCCGCAGCAGCGACCGCAAGGAGTACACCCCATGCCCAAAGCCTACTGGATCAGCGCCTACCGGGCGATCCATGACAACGAGGCCCTCGCGGCCTACGCCAAGCTGGCCGGCCCGGCCATCACCGCCGCCGGCGGGCGCTTCCTCGCGCGCGGCATGCCCGCGGCGGTGAAGGAGGCGGGCCTGATGCAGCGCACGGTCGTGGTGGAGTTCGACAGCCTGGCCGCGGCGATGGCCGCCTACGAGTCGCCCGCCTACCAGGAGGCGCTGGTGCCGCTGCGCAACGGGGCGGTGGAGCGGGAGATCCGGATCGTCGAAGGGGCGTGAGGGCGGCGGCCAGGGGTCGCGTCTCGCGGCCCGTCGTGGGGT
>CAILKA010000222.1 GCA_903834645.1 uncultured beta proteobacterium | reverse complement strand
CCGGGGCGGGCGCGGCGGGCGGCTGCGCCGCGTGCGCCAGGGCGCCGGCCAGGGCCGCCCACAGGCACAGTCCGCCAGCAGCAGCCGCCAGGCCCAGGCGCCAGCGGCGCACGGGCTCAGCGGCCGCCCGCGACATCCACCACCGTGCCAGTGACATAGCTCGCCTGCGGCGACAGCAACCACACCACCGCGGCGGCCACCTCATCGGCCGAGCCGGCGCGCTGCATCGGCACCAGCGGCGCCATGCGCGCAGCGCGGTCGGGCTCGCCGCCGGAGGCGTGGATGTCGGTGTCGATGATGCCCGGGCGCACGGCGTTCACGCGCACGCCCTCGGTGGCCACCTCGCGCGCCAGGCCGAGCGTGAAGATGTCGATGGCCGCCTTGCTGGCGGCGTAGTCGACGTACTGCCCCGCGGCGCCGAGCTTGGCCGCAGCCGAGCTCAGGTTGACGATCGAGCCGCCGGCGCCGCCGTGGCGCGTGCTCATGCGGCGCAGCGCCTGGCGCGCGCACAGGAACGAGCCCGTGAGGTTGATGCGCCACATGCGCTCCAGGCGCGCCAGGCTCATCTCGTCCACGCGCGCGGCCACGTCGACCACCCCCGCGTTGTTGACGAAGGCCGTGAGGCGCCCGAGTCCGGCGTCCACCGCCGCGAACATCGCCACCACGTCGGGCTCCGAGCCCACGTCCGCCGTGACGACGAGCGCACGGCGCCCGAGCGCACGCACGTCGGCCGCCACAGCCTCGGCCGCGGCGACATCGCGCACGCAGTTGATCGCCACGTCGTAGCCGGCACGGGCGGCGTGCCGCGCGACGGCCGCACCGATGCCGCGGCTGCCGCCGGTGACGAGGATGACCGGCGTGGCGTCGCCGGTGGAGGCGGCAGACGGGCCGGAGGAGGCGGCCGCGGAGGCGCCGAGGTTGGCGGACTGTGGAGCAGGCATGGGTGAGAGGCGTGCGGGTTCGTGATGCAGCCCCGATGGTAGGGTCTCGCGCGGGCCGCTACAGTCACGCTGCGCCGCCATGGGCAGGCCGCGTCGCAGCGCCCGCCCCTCACTTTCCAGGAGACGACCGATGACCCTTTCCCGCCGACACCTGCTGGCCGCCTCGGGCGCCGCCCTGGCCTGGCCGGGCCTGGCCCTGGCCCAGCTCGAAAAGCCCAAGCTCACCATCGCCGTGGGCGGCAAGAACCTGCTGTACTACCTGCCGCTGACGATTGCCGAGCAGAAGGGCTACTTCAAGGCCGAGGGGCTGGACGTGACGATCGTCGACTTCGCCGGCGGCGCGCGCGCGCTGCAGGCCGTGGTGGGCGGCAGCGCCGATGTCGTCTCGGGTGCCTTCGAGCACACGGTGAACATGCAGCACAAGGGCCAGCGCATGCGCGCCTTCGCGCTGCAGGGCCGCGCGCCGCAGATCGTGCTGGGCGTGAGCCCCAAGACGATGGCCAACTACAAGACGCCGGCGGACTTGAAGGGCAAGAAGATCGGCGTCACGGCGCCGGGCTCCTCCACCAACGTGATGGTGAACTTCATCCTCGCCAAGGCCGGCCTCAAGCCCAGCGACGTGAGCATCATCGGCGTGGGGGCCGCCCAAGGTGCGGTGGCGGCCATGCGCTCCGGGCAGATCGATGCGATCAGCAACCTCGACCCCGTCATCACGCTGCTGCAGCGCTCGGGCGACCTGAAGATCGTCTCGGACACGCGCGTCGTAGCCGAGGCCGACAAGGTCTTCGGCGGGCCGATGCCCGCGGGCTGCTTCTACGCGCCCCAGGCCTTCATCGACAAGCACCCGGGCACCACGCAGGCGCTCACGAACGCCCTCGTGCGCGCCAACAAGTGGATCCAGGCCGCCGGCCCGAGCGACATCATCACCGCCGTGCCCGAGAGCTTCCTCCTGGGCGACCGCGCCGTCTACATCGACGCCTTCCTGGCCGCCAAGGGTGCGCTCTCGCCCGACGGCATGTTCCCCGAGAAGGGCGCCGAGACGGCCTTCCGGGCGCTGGCCAGCGTCGATGCCGAAATCGCCAAGGCCAAGCTCGACCTGATGGCCGTCTACACCAACGACTTCGTGAAGAAGGCCAACGCGAAGTACCCCAAGGGCTGAGCCCGCTGGCCCGCCCCGCGCCGCCTGCCACGCAGAGGGCGCAGGCCCCTGCACCCGCCTCGACATGACCGCTCCTGCTGCACTGCGCCTGCGCGACATCTCCTGCACCTTCATCAGCAAGGACGACCCCAGCCAGCGCTACACCGCGGTGGCCGATGTGTCGCTGGATGTTGGCGCGGGGGAGTTCGTCTCGGTGGTGGGGCCCACGGGCTGCGGCAAGAGCACGCTGCTGAACGTGGGAGCAGGGCTGCTCGTGCCCAGCACCGGCTCGGTGGAAGTGTTCGGCCAGCCGCTGTCGGGCATCAACACGCGTGCGGGCTACATGTTCCAGACCGAAAGCCTGATGCCCTGGCGTACGGCGCTCGGGAACGTGATGGCGGGGCTCGAGTTCCATGGTGTGCCCGCGCCCGAGGCGCGCGAGCAGGCCCTGGGCTGGCTCAAGCGCGTGGGGCTGGGGGGCTTCGGCGACCGCTACCCGCACCAGCTCTCCGGCGGCATGCGCAAGCGCACGAGCCTGGCGCAGACGCTGGCCCTGGACCCGGACATCATCCTGATGGACGAGCCTTTCTCGGCACTCGACATCCAGACGCGCCAGCTGATGGAAAACGAGGTGCTGGAGCTGTGGGCGCAGAAGAAGAAGGCCGTGCTCTTCATCACGCACGACCTGGACGAGGCGATCGCCATGAGCGACCGCGTGGTGGTGCTCTCGGCAGGCCCGGCGAGCCACCCCATCGGCGAGTTCGCCATCGACCTGCCGCGCCCGCGCGACGTGGCCGAGGTGCGCACGGCCCCGCGCTTCATCGAGCTGCACCAGGCCATCTGGGACGTGCTGCGCGAGGAAGTGCTCAAGGGCTATGCGCAGCAATTGAAGGCGGCCTGAGGGAGGGCTTCGGACCATGTGGCGACTGATCCGGCCCCGCCCCGGCAACCTGCGCATCTGGCAGGCGGGACTGCTCGTGGCGATCTTTGCCTTCTGGCACGTGATGACGACACCCGGTCTCGTGCCGCCCTTCATGTTCGACAACGACCGCCAGGCCGCCTTCTTCTTCGGCGAGCCCGTGAAGATCGCCTCGCGCATCTGGAACTGGTTCATCGTCGAGGCCGACATCTACCGGCACCTGGCGGTGACGCTGGCCGAGACGCTGCTGGCCTTCGGCATCGGGTCGGTGCTGGGGCTGGCTGCCGGCCTGTGGCTGGCGCTGCAGCCCATGGCCAGCGCGATCCTGGAGCCCTACATCAAGGCGCTCAATTCGATGCCGCGCATCATCCTGGCGCCCATCTTCGCGGTGTGGTTCGGCTTGGGGATCGCCTCGAAGGTGGCTCTCGGCGTCACGCTCGTCTTCTTCATCGTCTTCTTCAACGTCTACCAGGGCGTCAAGGAAGTGAGCCCGGTGGTGCTGGCCAACGCGCGCATGCTCGGGGCGGATCGGCGCGCGCTGCTGCGCCACGTGTACCTGCCCAGTGCCACGAGCTGGGTCTTCTCGAGCCTGCACACGAGCGTGGGCCTGGCTTTCGTGGGCGCGGTGGTGGGCGAGTACCTGGGCTCCAGCCAGGGCGTGGGCTACCTGATCCTGCAGGCCGAGGGCACCTTCGACATCAACACCGTGATGGCCGGCATCCTCGTGCTCACGGCCTTTGCGCTCGTGCTCGACGGCGCAGTGGGGCGCATCGAGCGCAAGCTCATGAAGTGGCAGCCGCGGGCGGGGGAGACGGAGAAGCTCTGAGCCTGCGCGCGGGGCGCGCGGTGCTGCACTCCTGGCAGCGGCCGTACAGCGTCAGGTCGTGGTCTTCCACCGTGAAGCCCTGGGGCGCCAGGCGGGAGAGGTCGCCCGGGCAGGCATGCACGTCGAACACGCGCTGGCACTGCCGGCACTGAAAGTGATGGTGATGGGCGTGCCCCGTGGCCTCGAAACGCGGGTTCTCCCCGGGCAGGTGCACGGCGCGCAGTTCGCCCTCCTCCACCAGGCCCTTGAGGTTGCGGTAGACGGTGGCGATGCCCAGCCCCGGCACCTGCTGTTGCGCCGCCTGCAGCACCTCCTGCGGCAACAACGGGCGCGCCGCCGCGACGATGGCTTCGCGGATGGCAGCGCGCTGGCGGGTGTGTCGTTCCATGCATGAAGGGTAGCGGCAAAGCCGAGCAGGCGGTGAGCGCGTGCTATATGATATCGCGTTCTCATTACAATCTCGTATGGTTCTCATGCCTTCCCCTTTCGAACAGGCCTGCCCTATGAACCCTCCAACCCTGCTCACCGCGCTCCTGCTGGCTGCCTGCACGGCCGCCCTTGCCCCCGCCCACGCCCAGTCCCCGTCCGCACCCGCCGCACCGGCAGGCACCTCAGCGGCCCGCGCCGCACCTGCTGCCACCGGCGAGCACTGGGAGTTCGGCGCCGTGCTGGACCTGGGCTACACCTCGCGCGCGCTGGCCCTGGGCAGCCGCGACAAGGGCCTGCAGCTCGGCCACAGCGACCTCAACGCCGGCGGCCCGCTCGGGCGGCACCTGCGCGCGCAGCTCTCGGCGGCCCTGGCCACCCACGACGGCGAACTCGAGCGCAGCCTGGAGGAGGCCTGGATCGAGACGCGCGCGCTGCCCGCCGGGCTGCAGCTGCGCGCCGGGCGCTTTGCCTCGCAGGTCGGGCGCCTGAACGCGCAGCACCTGCATGCCGACGACTACACCGAGCGGCCGCTGCTGTACCGCGCGCTGCTGGGCGGCCACTGGACCGACGACGGCGTGCGCCTGAACTGGACCGCGCCCACGCCCTTCTTCCTGATGGTGGGGGCCGAAGCCCTGCGCGGCCGGCGGCTCGTGCACGAGGCCGTGGGCAGCTCCGGCCGCGTCGGAGCGACCACGCTCGTGGCCAAGCTCGGGGCGGACGCGGGGCGGTCGCACAGCTGGCAGCTCGGGCTTTCGCACCTCAACAACCGGCGCGAGGCCGTGGTCGAGGAGGAACACGCCGAAGAGGAAGACCACGCCCACCACGAGCACGAAGCGCACGGCGCACGCTTCAGCGGCAGGCGCACGCTGATGGTGGACGCGACCTGGAAGTGGGCGCCCGGGGGCAACAACCGCGCGCAGCAGCTGCGCGTGAGCGTGGAGGCCGCGCGCGTGACGGGTCTGAACCGCCACGCCACCTCCAACGACCGGCACCTGGCCAAGGCGCTGTCGGTGGTGTGGCGCCTCCACCCGAGCTGGGAGGTCGGCGCGCGCCTGGACGAGCTGCGCGTGCGCATCCCCCACGAAGACCACTTCGACGACGGAAACCTGCGCGAAACGGCGCTGATGCTCGCGTGGAAGCCCAGCCACATGCAGTCGGTGCGGCTGCAGTGGAGCGCGCAGCGCAGCGCCACGGGCTTCGAGGACACCTCGCGGCGCACGCTGCAGCTGCAGTACGTGGTGGCCTTCGGGGCACACGGTGCGCACACGTATTGAGCTCGTGCGGCGGGCGGCCCTGGCCCTGACCCTGCTGCTCGCGGCAACGGGCGCATCCGCCACACCCACCCTCACCGTCTTCGCCTGCGAGCCCGAATGGGCCGCGCTCACCCGCGTCCTGATGCCGCAGGCGCGGCTGCACGTGGCCACGCACGCCGGGCAGGACCCGCACCACATCGAGGCGCGCCCCGCGCTCATCGCGCAACTGCGCAGCGCCGACCTGGCCGTGTGCACGGGTGCGGCCCTCGAGTCAGGCTGGCTGCCGGTGCTGCAGCAGCGCGCGGGCAACGCACGTGTGCGCGACGTCTTCTACGCCGCCGACCACGTGGAGCTGATCGACCCGCAGCCTGGCGTCATCGGCACACCGTGGGCCGGCGACGTGCATGCCCAAGGCAACCCCCACCTGCACACCGACCCGCACAAGCTGCTCGAAGTGGCGCAGGCGCTGGCGCAGCGGCTGCAGCAGGAGTGCCCGGTGCAACGCGAGGCCATTGCCGAGCGGCTGCGCGGCTTCGAGACGCAGTGGCGCGCGCGCATCGCGCACTGGGAACGCCAGGCCGCGCCGCTGCGTGGCCGCTCGGTGGCGGCGCAGCACACCACCTTCGGCTACCTGTGGCGCTGGCTCGGCCTGCGCCAGACGGCCGACCTCGAGCCGCGTCCGGGCATGGCGCCCACCCCCGGACACCTGCAGCGCCTGCTGGAGGGCCTGCGGCGCGAGCCGCCCCTGGCGGTGGTGGTGGCGGGCTTCCACGACCCGCGCGCGGCGCGCTGGCTGGCCGGGCAGCTCGGCTCCTCCACGACATGGCTCACGCTGCCTGCCACGGTGGCCGAGGACGCCGACGGCGCTGCCCTCCTGCGCTGGATGGACGAACTCGTGGCCCCGCTGCTGCGAGCGGCTGCGCGGTGAGCTGGCGCCGCAGCGGCACACCGGAAGGTTGAGCGCATGACGGCCGAGGCATGGTTCCTCGTGCCCGCCGCGGCGGTGGCGCTGGGCGTGCTCGCGCTGGCCCCGCTGGGCGCGCAGGTGCTGGCCCGCGGCGTGGTCTTCATCGACCTGGCGGTGGCGCAGGCTGCCGCCGCAGCGGCGCTGTGGGCCGGAGCCTGGATCGATCACCCGAGCCTGCTGCAGTCGCAGGCCGCCGCCGCCGCGGGTGCACTGGGCTGCGCCGCCGCGGTGGCGG
>CAILKA010000221.1 GCA_903834645.1 uncultured beta proteobacterium | reverse complement strand
GTCGGTGAGCGAGGCGTTGAGCACGGGTGCGCGCACCGCGTGCCCGTTGAGCTTGCCTTTGAGCTCGGGGTAGATGAGCGCGATGGCGGTGGCGCTGCCGGTGGTGGTGGGCGCCAGGCTCGCCATCGCGCTGCGCGCACGGCGCAGGTCCTTGTGCGGGGCGTCCACCACCACGTTGGTGTTGGTGGGGTCGTGGATGGTCGTGATCTGGCCGTGGCGGATGCCGATGGCCTCGTGCACCACCTTCACGACCGGGGCCAGGCAGTTGGTGGTGCAGGAGGCCGCGGTGACGATGCGGTGGCGCGCGGGCTCGTAGAGGTGCTCATTCACGCCCACGACCACGTTGAGGACCTCGCCCACCTTCACGGGCGCGGCCACGATCACCCGCTTGGCGCCCCGGTCCAGGTGGCCCTGCAGCGTCTCGGGCGTGAGGAACTTGCCGGTGCACTCCAGCACCACGTCCACGCCCAGTTCCCCCCAGGGAATCTCGGCGGCGGTGGGGTGAGAGGTGTAGCGGATGGGCCGGCCACCGATGTGCAGGCCGTCCCCGCTCCCACCGAAGGTGCCGGCCTCGGCACGGATGTCGGCGCGCCAGCGCCCCTGCACCGTGTCGAAGGCCAGCAGGTGGGCGCACGCGGCCACGCCGCCCTTGATCTCGTTGACGTGCACCACCTCCAGGCGATGGCCGCGCCGCGGGTCGTCCTCGGGGCGCTCGGCCGCACCGAAGGCGGCGCGCAGCGCCAGGCGGCCGATGCGGCCCATGCCGTTGATGCCGACGCGAAGGGGGGAGGGGGTGGATGCGCTCATCACAGGTTCCATTCAGTCGACTCTTCGGGAAGAGTCGAATGGTTCCACGCAAAAATGACCGCCTTGTGACGGCCGTTCGGCCCTCACGCAGCGGTCACGGGAGGCATGCAGCCGTCACTCAGGCCCCGATCACCCCGCCATCATCGCGCGTGATGACGATGGTGGCCGAGCGCGCACGCCCCGGCCGGCCGTAGCCCTTGTTGCCCGGCCACAGGCTCTGGGGGGACGCGATTGACTTCGCTTCCTCGCCCGGGTGCTGGATGTTCACGAAGAGCGTGCGCCCGTCCGGCGTCTCGGTGATGCCCGTGATCTCGCTGCCCTTCGGGCCCACGAGGAAGCGGCGCAGCCGCGCCTCGCCCAGCGCCGCGCCGATGAAGGTCTCCTGCGTGCCCGTGCGCTCGGCGCCATTGGCAACCATGCGGTTGTTCACCGTCACCTTGCTGCCATCTCCCACCTGGCCCGGAATGGCGGCCAGCAGCATGCAGTTCGTCACGTCGGTGTAGGCGCCGTCGTCGGTCTGGATCCAGCAGATGCCGGTGGCCGGGCTGAACCACAGGCCGTCGGGCGAGGAGAAGTCGTTGCCGGCGCTCAGGCGCGAGAGGTTGGGCTCGCCCATCGTCGACTCGGCGCCGAAGAGGAAGATGTCCCAGGTGAAGGTGGTGGCGGTGGCAGCCACGCCGTCCTCGCGGAAGCGGATGATGTGGCCATTGGGGTTGCCGGCCGACTTCTTGCCGTCTGTGTCGGTATAGGCGCGCGGGTTGGCCGCGTCCACCCGGTCGGGCGTGCGGTTGGCGGCGTTGTTGTTGGTCAGCGTGAAGTAGACCTCGCCGTTGCGCGGGTTCACCGCGCCCCACTCGGGCCGGTCCATCTTCGTCGCGCCCACCGCGTCAGCGGCCAGGCGTGTGTGGACGTAGACCTCGCCCTGGTTGGCGAAGCGGAAGGGCGCGTAGTTGGCGATGCGCGGGTCGCGCAGGTGGAGTTCGATCCACTCGCCCTTGCCGCTGGCGTCGAAGCGCGCGGCGTAGAGCTTGCCTTCGTTGAGGTACTTGTCGCCCGCGTTGATGCCGCCACCGATGTCCTTGGGGTCCCACACGGCGGCGCTGACGAACTTGTAGATGTATTCGTTGCGAGCGTCGCAGCCCATGTAGAAGGCCAGCGGCTGGCCTGCCACGGGCAAGCTGTGCACCGCCGCCTCGTGGGCCATGCGACCCATGATCACGCGCTTGACGGGGGTGGAGTTGGCGTTCAGGGGGTCGATCTCCACGTTGTAGCCGAAGGTGTTGGCCTCGTGGCGGAAGTCGCGTTCGGCGTTGGCCCCGCCGGGCACCAGGTTCCAGCGCGAGAAACGGTCGTCCGTCGCCGACACCGTGTGCCAGCCCTGGCTGATGGAGGTCCGGCGGTCGGCTGCCGGCGGCGCGGAGGCCACGCCATAGCGGCGACGGCTGGCGATCTCCTTGGGAGACAGGGGCGCGCCACCCGCGGTCGTCTGGAAGTAGAAGGCCCAGTTCTCCTCGCAGGCGAGGTAGGTGCCCCAGGGTGTCTTGCCATGGCCGCAGTTGTTGAGCGTGCCGCGGCTCATCGAGCCGGAGGTGTCCCACATCGTCACCATCTGGGCGCGGATCTCCTCGATGTGCGCGCGCGGCCCGGCGATGCGCACGGGGGTCTGGGCGGTGACGCGGCGGTTCAGCGGGGAGTCGCCCTTCATGCGCCAGCCCTGCGCCGTGCGCACGATCTCGACGATCGACACGCCGTGGTGGTTGATCTCCTTGAGCACCTCGAGCTCGGGCCGTGCGCCCAGGTCCCAGTCGCCGAACTGCGTGAACTTCTTGCCGCTCACGCCGCCAGAGGTCTGGCCGCTGGGGTGCATGTAGTGGGCATCGGCCGAGCTCTCGTGGTTCACCACCAGCACCGCGCGGCCCGTGTCGCGCTCGGTGTAGCGGCCGTTGGCGTCGATGAAGTAGACATCCATGCCGTCGTGGTGGTCGCCGATGCGGCGCGACCAGTCATCGGTCTCGGTGCCGGCGTTCGAGTAGGCGGCCACCTTCGGATCCAGGCTGTCGCCGGTGGCGTGGATGACGGCGTAGCGGTAGCCCGGTGGCAGGATCACGTCGTCGGCCAGGCTCTTGGCGGTGGCCGGAAAGCCCAGCGCCTTGACCGGGCCGGAGGAGCCGCCGGTGGCGAGCGAAGCGCAGCCAGGCAGCATCGCCAGCCCCGCCAGCCCCAGGCCGCCGCGCAGCAGGTTGCGGCGGCTCGGGCTGGCCAGCACTTCCCGGATCACGTCCTGGAAGTGGCGGTTGTCGGTGGGGTTGCAGTCGAGGTCGGAATCGGGGTGTGACATGGCTGTGAGGGGTGGGTGGGTCGGATACCCCTACTAAAGCGTGCTGTCATGACAGCTTCATGTCGGTGCGGCATCGTCCAGGAGATTCAAGGGTCTTGCCGCGAATCTGCCATGGCCATCCGCCTTCGACTCCGCCAGGCGCTGCTTGCGCTGATGGGCGCGATGCTGCTCGCCCTGCCGGTGTGGGCGGTGGACGTGCCGAACCGCAATGCTCCGCCCGAGCACCGCTCGATGCGCGAGGCGCGCGCCCTCATCGCCGAGAAACGCTGGGCGCACGCTGAGCGCGTGCTGGCGGCGCACGTGGTGGCCGAACCCCAGGATGCCGACGCCCACAACCTCCTGGGCTTCAGCCTGCGCAACCTCGGGCGGCTCGAGGAGTCGCTCGTGGCCTACCGGCGGGCGCTCGAACTTGACCCGGGGCACCTTGGTGCGCACGAGTACATCGGCGAGGCCTACGTACAGCTCCGTGACCTGGCGCGCGCCCGGGTGCACCTGGAGGCGCTGGTCCGGCTGTGCCCCTCGGGGTGTTCGGAGCTGGATGATCTGCTGGCGTCCCTGGCGGCTGCAGGCGCGCGCCCCGCAGCCGCCACATCCGCCGCGCGGGCGGCCTCGCGACCGCGCTGAGGTACTCGCAAGGCTGCGGAGGGCTCAGGCCTTGGCGGGCCGGCCGGGCACACCTTGTGCCACTGTCGAGCCGGGTGCGACGACATCGCCCCGACTCCGGTTCGCCCCGTGCGCGGCCCTTCAATCCCCCCCACACCCTCCACCGCCGTCACTGGCCCCATCGGAGCCGGCATCCGAGTCCTTGCCCGACCCCTTCGAGGACGTGGGGGCGCCACCGCCCGATACCCCGCCGTCGCCCCCGTCGCCGCCGTCGCGCCTGGGGCTGAAGTCCTCGATGCGGTGGTGCAGGCCGCCCGGTATCGCCAGCTTGGCATCGATGGCAAAGAGCAGCGGCAGCCGGGTCGCAGCCGCTGGGTCGAGGTTCTCTTCCAGGCAGGCGAGGGTCCAGGTGAGTCGCATCGCTTCCGAGGGCTCGGGGCGGGCGCCGCTGCCGGCATCCTCTTCCCCGCTGGGGGCTGCCGGAATGTGGTGCAGGAAGCGGCCGAATGCCTGCCGACAGAAGGCGTCGTAGGCGCGTGTGTCGAGGATGAAGGCGTGCC
Source organism: uncultured beta proteobacterium (assembly GCA_903834645.1). Taxonomy (GTDB): domain Bacteria; phylum Pseudomonadota; class Gammaproteobacteria; order Burkholderiales; family Burkholderiaceae_C; genus Rubrivivax. The sequence continues at coordinate 2,444 of CAILKA010000221.1, read as the reverse complement.
ACAGCACGTCCACGACGCGCGACGGCATATCGATGCGCTGCGCGCCCGCCCTCAGGTGCACCAGGAAGAAGGCGCGCAGGGCGCGGGCGACCAGGAAGAGGTCGCGCAGCCTCAGGTGCGGATGGGTCTCCTGCACCTTGTCGAGCACCGCTCGGGGGAACACATGGTTGCGGATGCGGCGCTCGCGCTCGAGCAGTCGGGTCCGGTGGTGCGAGATCCCGATGCCCAGTGCGAGGCCGAGGGCAGCGCCCAGCAACAGGGTGGGCAGGAGGGAGGATGAGTCCGACATGGGAGAGGCTCGCTGTGTCGCTGCAGGGACGAATTTCCATTTTGCTTCAACCGTCACTGCCAGAGAGTTCGACGCTTCGACCCCCGGCGGAGCAACTCAGCCGGTGAGCGAGCGGTGGCCGCGTGTCAGCCTGTCGCCGGGGCGGCGGTCCTGCGCGACGCAGTTCGGAGCCGCTCCTGCGGGCTCCGTGGGTCGGTTGTAGGGGGCAGGCTCTCTCGGACCGCCAGTGCGCGCAGCGGCGCGCCCTGATCGCCGACGCCCACCGCCTCCTGGGCTTCAGCCTGTGCAACCTCTAGCGGTTGAACGAGTCACTCGTGGCCTGACGGCGCGCGCTCGAACTCGACCCGGGGCACCTGGGTGCCCACGAGTAGATCGGCGAGGCCTATGTGCAGCTGGGTGACCTGGCCCGCGCCTGGGGCTCCTGCAGCACGGGCAGCCTCGCGCGCACGCTGAGCGTTCTGCGGGCCCGGGAGCTTCAGTCCGAGGCGGGGCGGCCGGGCTTGATGCGCTCGATGGCCTCCAGGGCGCTGATGAAGCTCGCGTCCGGCATCGCGGCCAGGGCGCGCAGCCCGGCGCGCAGCAGTTCGCTCTTCTTGACCTCGTGGCCCGCATGCAGGGCACGCTTCTTCAGCGCGCCCAGCAACGCGTAGTCGGCCTCCGGCATCGTGTAGCCGTCGCGTACGAGCTTGGGCTTCTTGCGCTTGGGGGCTGCGGGGGTGGAGGCCACCGGCTTGGGTTGAACTGCGTCCAGGGATGCAGCAGGCGCTTGCGCGGCGGGCGCAGGGTTGGTGGCGATCGCCGGGACAGCGGAAGAGGCGGGCTTGACGGGCGTCGGGCTGCGTGCCGGGGAGCGCCCGGCAGCGGGGCCCTTGGCTGTTGCGGCCGGCGTGGGAGCGCTGCGCTTTGCAGCGGCACGCGTGGCTGGAGCCGAAGGTGCGGGGGACTTGGTGGTTGCAGGGGCCGTTCGGACGGGGCGGGGCATGGTGAACCTCCAGGTGGTCGCAATAGGGTATCAATCGTATAAACGATTTATACGGATGTCAATGCATGCGAGTGCCGCTGGCCTGGCAGATTCGCGCCGTCACACCCGCGACACACTGCCGGTGGAAAGTACCTGTGCGCTTTTCTTCAAAGCGCACAAGTGCATAGGCCATTGCCGTCCCGGAGGGCGGCTTGACCCGGGTGCCATTGAGGGCGCCCGGGTCCTTTCTCCCGAGGCGCGTCAGCCGATCGCCTCTGGAATGGGATGCGCCGGCTCGGGTGGCCGACGCGGGCGCCACCCGCGATGGCCGTCCGCGAGACTGGTCAGCAGCGCCGCCACCTCGAAGAGCGCCTGGTTGCTGACCTGCGCCACATGGGCCCTCCAACGGGGCAGGTCTGCCAGCAGCTCCTGGACGCTGGCTCGGATCCCGCTGAATCCGCCCAGAACGAGGCCCAGCCCCTGGTCGCGGATCCACTCGGTGTTCCAGCGCTCCTGCGGCATGGTCCAGGCGTTGCGTGCCACGATCACCGGCAGGCCGCAGTGAAGGGCTTCGCTGAGAGAGCCCGGGCCAGGCTTGCCAATGAAGTAGTCGGCCAGGCGCATCCAGCGCGCGACGTCGCTGGTGTGGCCCACCACCTGGTGCGATGCGCGGGCGCTCTGCCGGGCCAGCGCCTGAGCAAGGCTCGCGTTGCGGCCACACATCAGGATGAGCGGCCGGTCGTCCAGCGAGGCGGCAATGCGCCTCATGGCGCTCGAGCCCTGGCCACCGAACATGACCACGCCCACGGCCGTATTGGCTTCGAATCCCAGTTCGCGGCGCGCCTGCTCGCGATCCACGTCCGACGACTGGTAGAAGGCTGGTCGCATGATCATGCCGGAGACCCGGTGCACGCGGTTCGGTGCCAGCCCCTGCTCGAGGGCCTGCTGCACCGCACGGTCCGTGCCGCAGACGAGGTGCTGGGTGTACCCCGGCTCGATCCAGAAGTGCGGCGGCAGGTCGGCCAGGTCGGTCATGACGGTCACGAACGGCACCCTGCTGTCCACGATGGAGAGGGCCTGGGCCATGCTGCGGTTGAAGTTCGGGACCAGCGAGACAACCATGTCGGGGGCCGTGTGCTGCCAGTGGCGTGCCAGGCGGCTCACGAGCTGTGGGTGCGCCGCGCGGATCATCGC
>CAILKA010000220.1 GCA_903834645.1 uncultured beta proteobacterium | reverse complement strand
AGGAACGAACTGGCGGCTCCGCCGGCGGCGACGTTTTGCGAGGCGATCTCCCCGAGGATCGCCTTGAATGCGTCGTCCAGGCCCTGCTGGTCGGTGGCGGCAAACATGCGTCCGCGCGAATTCACGGCCGCGTGCCATAGGTCGGGATAACGACCCGCATCGTTGTTGATGCCCGGCCACTCCGTGGAGCCGTCCACGAGTTTGGCGAAGTCCGACCCTGCGAAGGTGGAGCCCGCCCAGTTCGGGTTGGTGATGGCTGCCGCCCCACCAAAGCCGATGGCATAGGTCACCAGGTGCTGCCAGGTGGCAGGGTTGTTGGCCGGGTTCCAGTAGGGGTCCACGTTGGCCGTGCCATAGGCCTGCGGCGAAGACACCGGCATCTGCGGGCGCACTTCGTTCGGGAAACTGTCCCCCTGCTGCAGGTCGGTGGCCCAGTACTTGAAAGCCAGGTCGGCCAGGGAGTCGCTGCCGTTGTTTGCGGGCCCCTTGTAGGGGCGTTGCTGGGTGTACGGCTTGTTGTCCGGAAGAGTCCAGTTGTTGCTGTCGGCCTCGATCCTGTAAGAGGTCACGGGCTGGTTCTCGGTGGAGTCCCAGCTGGTGTGAACGCCTGGGCCGCCCGTCCACTGGCCGTCCGTGAAGAGCACCTGGTAGGCGCGCCGGCAGGCCAGCTCGGGCGCCTGCGTGGTGCCAGGCAGGTGCGACCAGGGGCTGCTCAAACCCGTGGTGCGAAGGTACTCGCCTGCGCGCACGTAGGCGCTGCGGGTGGGGGTGCCGCCCTGAAGGGGCAAGTTGCGCACCCAATGGTAGAAACGGTCGCGATGCGAACGCGGGCTGGAATTGTCCAGTGGCCACATCGTGTTGTTCAGTGCGACGCCGCCGACTGTGCAGCTCGCGCTCGTCGCTGGAAATCCTGTGTGGCACGACCCGATCAAGCCTTGCCAGGCCAGGCGTACGGATCCATCGGGCACATTGATGCTCGTGAAGGTTCTCATCACGCCTGCGCGCATGGCAAACAAGCGGGTGCGGTAGAAGGCATACCAGCGCAGGTAGGGGTCCTTCTGTCCGTCAGGCAGGGAGTTGTAGGTGTTCCGGGTGGCGGTGGGCAAGTCGATGGCCAACGGGCTGGCCACATAGCCGTTTGTGTAAGTCTTGGGTGCGGCGGGCATCGTCACGATCGGCGTGCCGTCCGGACCGGGGGGAACGGGGTAGGTCTGGGTGGCGCTGAATGGCACCGCCGAATCCATGGAACCTGAATCGTCGAGCGTGGCGATGATGTTCGGCGGTGGTGGCCGAACGGAGGCCGGCGGAACCTGGCTGAACGAGAGCGCCGCATGAGCGGGCTGCACCAGAGCAGCCGCCAGCACGGCTGCGATGCCCCACCGCAGTCGTGGCGCACGTGGCCTGCCGTTGCAGCCGCTGCCGCGCCGCTGGCTTTTGCCAGGGCGTGCGGGCGGATTCGATTCCAGGGCTGCGGTTTGACTTGTCGGCTGCATGTTCAGCTTCCGGCCTTGACCCTCATGGCCGCATGTCTCGCCAGGCGCGCCGGCCCGGCCCGGGGGGCTTCTTCGCGCAGATCATTCCCGAGGCGCCCATGATCAGGTCGCCGGAGCAGGACGCTGCCGTGCCCGATCCGGGCGGGGCCGCGAACAATCCCAGGAGGCGGCCCACGCCCACCCCGCGGCCCATCACGTCCTTGCCCGAGATGCGGTCGGCCGAGGTGAAGAGCCCGTCGCCGTTGATGTCCACGACGGTGGTGGCGGGCTGGGCGCCGTCGATCACGTCGAAGGTCAGCAGCGAGCCGCCGCTGTCCTGCACGGTGCAGGCCGATGCGGCCACCGAGGGGATGTAGGTCGAGAAGTAGGCAATCGTGCCCTGCACGATCGGGTTGTAGATCACACGCTCGCGCGACAACCCGAGCGTGATGCGCCAGCCGCGCTTGGTGGCGTAGTCCACCGGCGTGGAGGTGGAGGAGAGCACGCGTGCGGCGATGTTGCTGCCGGTGATGGTGGACGTCTCGGCGGCCAGCGTGCGCGTCACCAGGCTGTCGTCCGTGGCCTGCTGCACCACCCCGGGTGTCTCCTTGTCCCACACGCCGTACAGGTACTCGGTGGTGCTGGAACTGCGGTCTCCCTCGGTCAGCGAGCGGCCCGATCCGAAGGTCACGAGCAGCCCGCCTTTGGGGTGAACGGCCACGGCCGGCGCGGAGGTGATGGGGCGGCCCGTGTCGATCAGGGCTGTGTTCACGCTGCTGGCCTGCGCCACCTTCCAGTTGGCGTCGTCGCTGGAGGAGAGGTCGAACTTCCACAGGCGCCCGAGCATGTCGCCGGCGTAGGCGAAGTCCACCAGCCCGTCGTTGTCCAGGTCCACGGGCAGCGGCGTGGAAAGACCATTGCTCTGGCCAGTGGTGTTTTGCGTGATGAGCTTCTTGAAGCCCGAGCCGTCCAGGTACAGCACGTAGAGCACGGCACGCTCGTTGACGCTGTTGGCGCCGTTGCCCAGCAGCAGCGCCCACTTGCCGTTCTTCATGCGGGCGACCTGCAGGTTGCGCCCGAGGAAAGTGTCGCGCGCGGGGTCGGCCACGATGTGGCCGAGGTCAGTGGCGATCTCGCCCATCATGCCGCTGGAGCCGGACTCGGTGACGAATGCGTCAAGCGAGGCGTGGCCCACGGGCGGGGCCGTGTAGTCGAAGCGCACGACGGTATCCGCCTTGGCCTCCGTGAAGTCTGTGGGGTTTGTCACCTCCAGCCCGAAGAAGCCGCGGCCGCCTGCGCCCAGCGCACCCACGAGCAGCGTGCGCCAGGTGGTCCCGTCGAGCCAGTCGGCGGTGATCAGCGGGCCGTCGACGTACATGCGGTGGATGTGTGCCTTGTCGGAATAGGACGACAGGTGCGGGTAGACGCCGCGCGGGACATAGCTGAGCAACGGCTCCCCGGTGAGGGTGTTGAAGCCGTGCAGCATGCCGTCGTTGGCGCCCACGTAGGCCACGGGCGTGCGGCTCAGGTTGGCGGCGCGAAAGGCCGGGTAGGCGCCGAAGGTGTAGCCCGCGCGCGGCGCGCCCACGATCTTGGGTTCGGAGTTGGCAATCGTGCCCAGCAGCCCGCCCTGGCGCCAGCGAAAGGCCCCGGAGGGGTTGTCGCTGCTGGCTTCGGAGGAGGTCGCGCCGCGCAGGTAGTCGACCCGCGAGGTGCCCAGAGAGTCGGCGCTTCCGGTGGGCGGCTGGTTGAGTTCGCCCTTTTGCCAGGTGCTCAGGCTGTTCCAGCGAAAGGCCGCGCCGGCCGTGGGGCTGGAGGCCGTCATCACCACACGGCTGCCGTGCGCCACCGACGCGAGTTTCGTGTTGGCCTCCCAGTCGGGTGTGGCGGCGAGCACCCCCGAAGCGTTCAGGCTGAAGCCCGTGAGGGTGCCGCGCAGGTTGGGTGAGCTCTGGAAGCCCGCCCGCACGACGCGAAAGCCCGATCCCTGGACGGAGTAGGAACTGGCCGCCCCGCCCGAGGCGACGTTTTGCGCCGCGATCTCACCGAGCACCTCGGTGAAGGCGGCGTCGAGCGAGGTCTGATCGGTCGCGAGGAACATGGCCCCGCGCGAGTTCACGGCCGCGTGCCAGAGATCCGGAACGACACTGGTGGGCCATTGCCGCGTGCCGGCCACGATTTCCGCGAAATGCGTGCCGGTGGTGGTGGAGCCGCCCCACTGCGGGTCCGTGATGTCGGCAGCTTCGCCAAAGGCTATCGCAAAGGTCGTGAGGTGCTGCCACGTGGCGGGGTTGTTGTTCGGGTTCCAGTACGGTGCCACGCTCGTGCCGGCAAAGGTCTGTGAGCCGGTCACCCGCATGACGGGCAAGACATCGTTGCCGAAGCTCGATCCCGTCTGCAGGTCGGTGGCCCAGTAGCGGAACGCCACATCCGCCAGCGTGCCGCCCCAGTCATGTGCGTACGGGCGGCGCGGCGTGTAGGCTGTCCCGTCGGGCAGCGACGTGTCGAGGTTGTCGCGCTCGTCGTTGGGGCCCGCCCCGTTCCAGCCGCCATCGGTGAACATCAGCTGGTAGGAGCGGCGGCAGCTCACCTCGGGCAGTTGCGTCGTTCCCGGCAGGTGGGCCCAGGGGCTGTTGACGCCTGTCTGCATCAGATACTGGCCCACCCGCTCGTAGGCGGCGCGCAGCGGTGTGCCCCCCCGTGGCGGGACAGACCGCACCCAGCTGTAGAAGTTGCTGCGGTGGGTGCGGTCGCCCTCGCTGTCCGACAGCGGCCACATCGCGTTGTTGCAGCCCGAGGTGGAGAACCCGGAGGCGCAGGTGGCCGACAGCCCCTGCCACGACAGGCGGATCTTGCCGTCGGGAATCTTCTGCGTGTGAAAAGTGTTCATCACGCTGGCGCGCATGGCCAGCGTGCGGGTGCGGTAGAAGGCATACCAGCGTAGGTAGGCGGCCTGCTGCGCGGCTGGCAGAGCAGCGTATTGGGCTGCGAAGCTGGTGAGCGTCCAGCTGCTCCCCGACCAAACCGAAATCACATTGCTGGTCGGCAGGTTGATGGGGGTGGGTGAGGCGGCGTAGCCGTCCGTATACGTCTGCGGCGCCGCCGGCATGGCCACGATCGGGCTGCCAGCTGGCCCGCTTGGCACAGGGTACTGCTGCCCGCCCACGAAGGGCACCCAGACACCCATCGAGCCGGAGTCGTCCAGCGTGACGAAGACGTTTGGCGCAGGTGGCGTGGCGAGCACGACCGGCACCTGGATGAACGACAGCGGGGCGGCGTGGGTGGGCCAGGCGAGGGCTGCGCACAGCGTTCCGGTGAGTAGGCGCCGGCAACGTTCGGTGCGGATGCTCATCGCGGGCACTCTCCTTCCCTTCGTGCATGCACGAAGCTGGCGGGCGCGCCCCGATGCGGTCCGGCCGTGGGCGCCATTTCCGTCACGAAGGCCGCAGGCGACGAGAAGCGCACACTGGCCTTGAACACCCGCCCGCCCGGGCAGGTCAAGGTGGCGTCGAGCCCCCGTGTATCGATACGCCTGACGTCGCGCATCTGGCACGAGGCGTCGCCGGGGGCCTCCCCCATCAGCAGGGCCGGGTCGCGCGAGCCGGCCGCATCCACGCAGAGGGTGAGGTCCGGCGGGCGTTTCGGGGTGCTGGAGGAGTCGGTGCGCCACAGGTTCCACAAGCCGGGTGACGGGGAAACACTGGCCTGCGCGTATGCGCTGGCCGCGCAGGCCAGGCCTGCTGCCAGCACGCAGCCGAGGGTTCGTGCGGCGCTGTGCAGACGCGCCCGGGCCGCGCGCCAGCGTGGCGCCTGCAGCAGCCCGGCCCTCAGGGGCCGGCAGGAAGGGGAGGGGTTGGTGGACATCGCGATTCCAGGGTATCGACAGCGGTCGTGCCGGGACGGCCTCACCCGGCTCCAATCATGCCCCGAGGCCGGTCGCTTCGGGGCGTCCGCCGGCTGGCCCAAACTGCTCGCCGGCGGCCCGATCGTGTAAGAGTTGTCGCGAAAGCGCCTGCATCCTCAGCGGCTGAGCGCCTTGAGTGCGAGCTTGATGCCTTCCCCGACCGCCACCCCGGGGGGCAGTGCCTTGAGCGCGGCGCGCGCCTCCCGGTCGTGGTAGCCCAGCGCCACCAGCGCCTGCACGATGTCTGCGCCGGTGTCGCCGCCGGCATCAGCCGCCGCGGCCGGCAGATCAGCCCCCAGCCGCCCCTTGAGCTCCAGCATCAGCCGCTCGGCCGTCTTCTTGCCGATGCCCGGCACCTT
>CAILKA010000219.1 GCA_903834645.1 uncultured beta proteobacterium | reverse complement strand
CAGCAAGACCGATCTCGTGCCCGCCGCCGAGGTCGATGCGCTGAGCCATCGTCTCAAGCACATGAACCCGCGCGCGCCGCACAAGGCCGTGCACTTCGGGCAGGTGTCGCTCCAGGAGGTGTTCGACCTGCGCGGCTTCAACCTGAACGCCACGCTCGAGATCGACCCGGACTTCCTGGACGCCGGCTCCGGCCATGACCACCACCACGACCATGGGCACGACCATGGGCACGACCACGACCACGGCGAGCACTGCGACCACCCGCACCACCATGCCCACGACGACGATGTCAAGTCCTTCGTGTTCCGTGCCGAGCGCCCCTTCAACCCGGCCAAGCTCGAGGACTTCCTGGGCGCGATCGTGCAGGTCTACGGTCCCAAGATGCTGCGCTACAAAGGCGTGCTGTACATGAAGGGCAGCGACCGCAAGGTCGTCTTCCAGGGCGTGCACCAGCTGATGGGCAGCGACCTGGGCCCGAAGTGGGCGGCCGGCGAGAAGAAGAACAGCAAGATGGTGTTCATCGGCATCGACCTGCCCAAGGACGTCCTGATGCAGGGTCTGGAGCAGTGTCTGACCTGACCCGCAACACGCCCGTGTGCTCCCGGGCCATCGTGGCTACAATCCGCGCGCTTCGAAACCCGCCGAGAGCTGGAGCTGGCCTGGTGCCGGCGAGCCAGCCAGACACCGAGGAGTGCACCCGTGAGCAAGGCTTCTGCCGCCAAGACGGCTGCCAAACAGGCGGGGCAGGCCAGCGCGCCCGCACCGAAGGCCGCGGCGCGTCCCGCCGGCAAGTCGCCCGCCAAGGCAGCCGGGCCAAGCGTGGCGGCTGGCGGCGCCACCCGTTCCGCAGCACCGGCTCCAGCCCCGGGCGCCACGGCTTCTTCCTCCGCTGACAAGGCCGCTACAGCGGCCAGCAGCGGCGGCCAACGATTCTCCGACCGCTTCGGTCCCGCCAAGGCGGGCTCGAGGCCCTTGCCCGAACCCATGCCCTCTCCCAAACCGGCCGTCAAGGCCGATCCCAAGCTTGCCAACGCCTGGAAGCAGAAGTCCGGCCGCGACCTCACCGAGGCCGAACTGCTGGCGATGCCCGATTCCGAGTACATGAACGACAAGCAGATCGAATTCTTCCGCACGACGCTGCTCACGCAGAAGGAGGACCTGCTGTCCAACGCCGGCGAGACGACCGAGCACCTGCGCGAGGACACCTCCATCGTCCCCGACCCGGCCGACCGGGCGACCATCGAGGAAGAGCACGCGCTGGAGCTGCGCACCCGCGACCGCGAGCGCAAGCTGCTCAAGAAGATCACCCAGGCCCTCGCGCGCCTGGACAGCGGCGACTACGGCTTCTGTGACGAGACGGGCGAGCCGATCGGCCTGCCGCGACTGCTGGCCCGGCCGACGGCCACGCTGTCGCTCGAGGCGCAGCAGCGCCGTGAGATGAAGCAGCGGATGTTCGGCGACTGACGCCAATGGCCTGCCCCGCCTCGGCGCCGGGCAGTGGCCGGCCCTGCCGCCACAGTTGAACATGGCCGAAGAAGACGGTTTCCTGCGCAAGGTCGCGCGGTTCGTCTCGAACCCCACCACCGAGTGGGGGGAGCTCAACTCGCGCCAGTTCGCCCGCTCCGAGCTCGACAAGTCCGAGCTCAAGGCCATGGTGGAGCGCAAGCGCCGCAACGACTTCGTGCGCAAGCGCGAGTTCGACATGCTGCGCCGCATGCGCCGCGAGGGCCTCACGCCGGAGCAGCTGGCGGCGATCGGCACCTCCACCCGGCTGGACGACACAGGCATGGCCGCTGCCGACGGCTCCGTGCGGCTCCAGGACGGCGTGACAGCCAAGATCAACCACATCGAGCGCGAGATGGTTGGCGATCCACTGGATGCCGTGCCGCTGCGGCGCTCGCGCGCAGGCGCGCTGCCTGCCGGGGCAGGCGGGGGGGCCGACTCCTCGAACGCGCCGCTGGTGCGCCACGCCCCCGCCATGGGCTCGGACAACAGCTGGAAGATCACCGACCCCGTGCCGCTGGGCACTGCAGTGCCCCCGCAGGCCGGAGCCAACCCGCTGCAGCCCGCGCGGACCCCGACTGGCTGGTCAGGCCGGGCGGGCGCAGCGGCATCGACCTTCGCCCCCGATGATCCGCTGCCTGCGGTCCGGTCCCTGCATGACTCACTGTCGCAGGCCGGCGAAGCCAGTTCCGTGCATGACGCGGGCCTGGACGAGGCCGTGATCTCGTTTGCCAACGCCGACTTCGACCAATGCGAAAGGGCCCTGCGCGAGATGATCGCCCCGGGCGGCGCACGCGAAACGCAGCCCGAGACCTGGCTCGTG
>CAILKA010000218.1 GCA_903834645.1 uncultured beta proteobacterium | reverse complement strand
GCTGAGGCCGGAGCAGAGGCGGCGCAGGAGGTGCCGGTGCTGCTGCCCACGCAGCACGGGATCTTTCTGGGCCAGCGCAGCGCAGCTTCGAAGGAGCTCGAGATCCGCACCTTCGTGGACCACGCCAAGCTCAACGGGGCGCAGCTCGAGGCCGTACGCGAGATCCACCGCATCACCCAGGAGCAGGTCTGCGCCGAGGCGCTGCAGGCGCTCGTGCCGGGGTGGATGGGCACGAACGGGGACGCAACCCTGCGCGCCCGGCTCCTCCAGGCCTGGCAGCACTTCGGCTGGCGTTTCGAAGAGGACCGGCTGCACCCGGGGCTGTCTGACCGGGCGTGGCGGGATCGTGACGAGCCGAGCCCGCAAGTCCTCACCCCAAAGCTTCCCGCCAGCGGCATGATGTTGGCCGCCTGAGGAGAACGCCGGCGCAAGCCGGGCCCGCTGGCGGCTGATGGGAGGGCAGTGAGATGGGTTTTCGGTTTCAGAAGCGCATCCGCATCTTCAGGGGCTTGACGCTCAACCTGAGCAAGTCGGGCACCTCCTGGACCGTGGGTGGGCCCGGTGCATCGGTGAACCTGCGAGGCAAGAAGGTGACCGGCACCGTGGGCGTGCCGGGGACAGGGGTGTCGTACCGGCAGGACCTCACCAGTGCGGGCGCGCAGCCGGCGCCAGCGGATGACCGGCCGAGGTCCGGCGGAGGGCGGTGGCTGTTCTGGATCGTGGTGGTCGTCGTGGTGGCGTACGTGTTCGGTCGGTGAGGGTTCTCGGGGATACGGTGGACATTCAGCTGCGCCCGATCGCACACACTCGCGACGAACGCGCCATGGGGCACTGCCTGTTCTGGCCGGCGATGGAGGTTGACGCTGTCTCCTGCACCTTCAACCCCGAGGGATTCAGCCCAATGCGGGCGGTCATCAGAGGCCTCGGGCGGGCGCCAGACGACTTCACAGGCCCCGGGGTGAGCGCCAGCCACCGGCGCAGGTTCTCGGTGGTGTCCCACGCGTTCGACGCCCGCCCGGTGGTGATCACGTCGTCCAGGACAGCCAACTGGGAAGCGGAGCCTCAGGCGGCGGCGGAGATCATCAGCGTGGCGGATATCGAGAGTTCCAGGTCCTTGTGCATGACCCACTTCTCGTTCCTGCCGGGCAGGTTTCCAGAGGTGGCGTTCGAGCAGTGCGTGCGCGCCGCGATGCTTGCGAGGTACTGGACCCAGGTCGTACGGATCACCATCGACATCGATGAGCGATACCGCCGTCAGGCCGAGGGCGTGCTGCAAGAGGCACTTCGTCGGTGGGATCAATTGCCCAGGCCGGTCCGTGGGGCCGCGTGAGGGTGCGATGAAGATCGAAGCCCTAGTGGCGCGCGTCGCCGCCGAGGACGACTTCCCGTTGTGAGGCGCCAGATGCCTGCGGCGAGCTGTTTGAGCCGTTGCTCGGTGAACTTCCACGCATTGGGCACGGCATCGACAGTTCCTGCCGCGTACGCCCTGGCGGTCCACTCCTTGCGCTCGTGGAGGATCGTGTCGCCCCGGCCCTTGGCGGTGACGCGGAGTTGCGCGGCGATCTCCGCCGGCGTCGCAAGGTACATACGCGGAAGCTCCGTGACCGGGACCCCGCGGAACTGGACGAGGCAAGAGATGGTCATCAGGCTACGCCGCAACCGCGTGATCGCCGAGCTCGACGACCTCTCCATCGAGCGGC
>CAILKA010000217.1 GCA_903834645.1 uncultured beta proteobacterium | reverse complement strand
GTCGAACCCCTGCTGGGGAGGTTGAGTTCCCTTTCGATGCCGTCAAGGTCGAATTCTTTCTGCAGGCCGCCTGACTGAAGGCGGCCCGAACGACAGGTTCAGGGCGGCCCACTCCATCACCTGTCTGACAGCATGGGGTCGTGAATACCAGTTCGCCGCTGGAGACAGCGGTCGCTCGGGCGATCTCAGCGCGCCCCGGCGCGCGCGAGGTCGGCTGCAGATCCATCAGCGGTCATTGAGTATGCGCGATCAGCGCCAGGCCGATGAACGCTGCGTGGGCGTGACCGTGCATTGAGGTCGCGCCGACCACCGACCGAAATCGCTGCGAAGGCGTCGCCGATCGAGGCAGCAATGTAACGGGTGCCGCCTCGCTGGATTGATCGAGGAAACGAAGATGAATGCACGAATCAAGGCTGACGAGTTGCCGATGTTTGATGCCGCCCCCTGGCCCCTGAGCAGGGCCACGAGTTGAAGGCAAAGCCTGGATCCCGCGGCCTCTTTGCCCAGCGGCCCGGGCTGCCCGCCAGGGCCGATCAACTGGGGAGGGCGCCGCGCGCCGTCCACGCCGACCTCGGCCGTTCCGCGCGAGGGATCGTGACCGGATGGCTGGGACCACCGGGCCTGGTTCGCGTCAGCGGATAGAGCCTGACCCTGATGCCCAGCAGGAGGGGCGCGCCCTGCCGTTCAACCGAAGTTCAATCGAATGATGTATAGACAAGTGACATACAATTCGGACATCACGAACGCAGCACGCGAAAGGCACCTCATGGCCCAAGCTCAAGCCCAGGAACCCGTCACGATCAGCATCCGTGCCAAGGCAGGGCAGCGAGACCTGATCGACCAGGCCGCGGACCGGCTGGGCCGCAGCCGCTCGGACTTCATGCTCGAAGCCGCCTGCAGGCAGGCCGAAGACGTGCTGCTCGACCAGACCTACTTTGCGCTCGATGCCAAGAGCTTCTCCGCCTTCCAGGCCATGCTCGACATGCCGCCCGCGCCCACCGACCGCCTGCGCCGCACCCTCAAGGCCCGCGCGCCCTGGGAAACGGCGACGGACAAGGCCGTTGCTACGGTCCCCTCCAAAGCCTCCACCCGCCAGCGTGTGAAGTGACGGCGCCGATGCTTTCGGCACCGCAACCGCTGGCCGACCAGCACCAGCTCGCCGACTTCGACAGCGGCGTGCCTTCGCTCGACGACTGGCTCAAACGCCGAGCGGCCAAGAACCAGACCAACGGCTCGTCCCGAACCTATGTCGTGTGCGAGGGTGACGCCGTCATTGGCTACTACTGCCTGGCTGCCGGCGCCATTGGCCACGCCGAGGCGCCGTCCAGCATGAAGCGCAACCGGCCCGACCCGGTTCCGGTGCTCGTCCTCGGCCGCCTGGCCATCCACAAGGACTACCACCAGAGGGGCATCGGCACCGCGCTTCTCAACGACGCCATTCGGCGCTCGATCCAGGCCGCTGATATCGCTGGCGTCACCGCGCTGCTGGTGCACGCCATCTCGGAACAGGCCAGGCGCTTCTACCTGTCGCGCGGCTTCATCGAGTCGCCCATCAAGCCCATGACCCTGTGTCTGATGCTGGCTACGGTCGAGCAAGCGCTGCGAGAGCCGTAGCCGACAGACGATAAGACAAGGGGGCGGGGAGGATGACCCAGCAAGCCGATCAGGCCCGGATGGATGTGACTCGGGAGGACATCGCTGACTGCAAGAAGAGTGCTTGACCTGCCCCGGTATTCTCGGACCAACTGAAGCGTGAGCCGATGGCTTCCGAGCATGCGCGAGGAAGCGATGTAGAAGAGCGGGTTCAGTGACGAGCAGATCGCCAAGATCCTCGGAGAGGCGGACAAGGAGTCCGTGGCAGATTTGGCCAAGCGACACGCGGTGAGCGAGCAGACGATCTACGTCTGGCGCAGGCGTCAAGCTTGAGCCTGTCCGTAATTTTGTGTGTGAGGCATACCATGACCATCAGGAGCATGTATGCCGAGCAGGACGAAGTTGAAGAACGCAGCCATTGCCGAGCGATCGGCGGCGCCGACCACGTCCGTACCGTCCTCCAGCGCCACGCGGCCCAGCTGGCGGCGCTCCGACAGGTCGAACAGCGGCGCACGGTGCGCCAGAGTCGATTGTTCGACCTCCATCCAGGTCGCCAGGCTCTGGCGGTTTCTCAGGCCTGCCAGACCCCATAGCCGGCTTCTCGCAGCGCGATGGCCAGTTCGACCTCCATCTCTCGCGCAGCCTCGTAGGGCATCGGGTTGTAGACCTCGTAAAGCGCCGGCAGCAGGCG
>CAILKA010000216.1 GCA_903834645.1 uncultured beta proteobacterium | reverse complement strand
CGTGACAGTTACCTGCGCTGGGAGCGCATCCTCGAGGCCGCCCGTGCCACTGGCGCGCAGGCCATCCACCCCGGCTACGGTTTCCTCTCCGAGAACGAGGACTTCGCGCAGGCCTGTGCCGATGCAGGGCTCGTCTTCATCGGCCCACCGCCTGCGGCGATCCGCGACATGGGCAGCAAGGCCGCGGCCAAGACGCTCATGGAGCGCGCCGGCGTGCCGCTCGTGCCCGGCTACCACGGCGTGGACAACGACCCGGCGCTGCTTGCGCGCGAGGCCGAGCGCATCGGCTACCCGGTGCTGATCAAGGCCAGTGCCGGCGGGGGCGGGCGCGGCATGCGGCGCGTGGAGCGCCCCGAGGACTTCGCCGCGGCGCTGGCGAGCTGCCAGCGCGAGGCGAAGGCCAGCTTCGGCGACGACCACGTGCTCGTGGAGCGGTACGTCACGCGGCCGCGCCACATCGAGATCCAGGTGTTTGCCGACGCGCACGGCCAGGCGGTGCACCTCTTCGAGCGCGACTGCTCGGTGCAGCGGCGCCACCAGAAGGTGCTGGAGGAGGCGCCTGCGCCGGGCATGACGGCCGAGCGCCGTGCCCAGATGGGTGCGGCCGCCGTGACCGCTGCGCGTGCCGTGGGCTACGTGGGCGCGGGCACGGTGGAGTTCATCGCCGAGCAGGACGGGCGTTTCTACTTCATGGAGATGAACACGCGGCTGCAGGTCGAGCACCCGGTGACGGAGGCCGTCACGGGGCTGGACCTCGTCGAGTGGCAGCTGCGCGTAGCCACGGGCGAGCCGCTGCCGCTGGCGCAGGAGGCCCTGTCGATCCGCGGGCACGCGATCGAGGCGCGCATCTGCGCCGAGAACCCGCAGGCCAACTTCCTGCCGGCCACCGGCACGCTGGAAGTCGCGCGCTGGCCTGAGCACGTGGCCTTCGTGCGCAACGCGGCGGGTGATGCGGCCCAGGCGCCCGCTGCCGTGCGCATCGACGCCGGCTTCGGTCAGGGCGATGCGATCAGCCCCCACTACGACTCGATGGTGGCCAAGCTCATCGTCTGGGGCGAGGACCGCGCACAGGCGCTGGCCCGGCTGCGCGCCGCGCTGGCCCGGACCCGCCTCGTGGGCCTGCACACGAACGTCGCCTTCCTGCACCGCGTGGCGGGCACACGCGCCTTCACCGAAGCAGACCTGGATACGGCTCTCATCGAGCGTGAGCGCGAGGCGCTCTTCGAAGCACCCGGGCTGCCGCTGCGCTGGGCCGTGGCCGGCGTGCTCGCGCACGTGCTGGCGCAGGAGCAGGCCGAGCAGGGCAGCGACCCCTGGAGCCGGCGCGACGGCTGGCGCGTGGGCGGCGGGGCGCGGCGTCGGCTGGACCTCGAGGTCGAGGGTGTGCACCACCCGGTGCGGCTCGAGCGCAGCCACGAAGGCGGCTGCGTGGTGCAGCTCGGCGACGATCGCCTGGCACTCTCGACCCAGCCGCTTGCGCCCGGTTGCCACGATGTCACGCTGGGTGGCGAGCGCCGGGTGATCGAGGTCCATGCCGTGGGCAGCCGCTACACGGTGTTTGCCGGCGCGGAGCGCGCCGAGGTGCTGGAGTTCGACCTGCTCGCGCACGCCGGCGAGGGGGCGGTGGAGGGCCGGCTGAGCGCACCCATGCCAGGCAAGGTGCTGTCCGTCGCAGTGGCGGCCGGGCAGGCGGTGCGCCGCGGCCAGGCGCTAGCCGTGATGGAGGCCATGAAGATGGAGCACACGATCCACGCGCCGCGCGACGGGGTGGTGCAGGAGCTGCTCGTGGCCGTGGGCGAACAGGTGGCCGAAGGGGCGGAGCTGCTGCGGCTGCAGCCCTGAGCATCGCACTGTGCTGGCTGCACCGGCCCGCGGGCCATCGACAGGCCGGCACAATGGCAGGACAGGCGGGCGCCCCGGCAAGTGGTCGCCACGCACAGACGGAAGGACGAAGATGGGCTTGCCCGCACGCGTGACGATCGTGGACGTGGGGCCGCGCGACGGCCTGCAGAACGAGGCTGCGCCGGTCTCCACCGCCGACAAGGTGGCACTCGTGCACGCCCTGCAGGACGCCGGTCTGCGCGAGATCGAGGTGACGAGCTTCGTGAGCCCGAAGTGGGTGCCGCAGATGGCCGACAACGCGGCCGTGATGGCTGCCATCAACCGCCGCAGCGGCGTGCGCTACTCGGTGCTCACGCCCAACCTGAAGGGCCTGGAAGGCGCCCTGCCTGGCCGGCCCGACGAGATCGTCGTCTTTGCCGCCGCCAGCGAGGCCTTCAGCCGGCGCAACATCAACTGCAGCATTGCCGAGAGCATCGAGCGCTTCGAGCCCGTCGTCCAGGCCGCGCGTGCACAGGGCATCAAGGTGCGCGGCGCGATCTCGTGCGCGGTGGGCTGTCCCTACCAGGGGGAGGTCACGGCGCAGGAGGTCGAGCGCGTGGCGCGGCTGATGAAGGAGATCGGCGTGCAGCACTGCGGCGTGGCCGACACGATCGGCGTGGGCACGCCCCGGCGCGTGCAGTTGGCGATGGAGCAGGCACTGCGGCACTTCCCGCTGGAGGAGGTCTCGGGCCACTTCCACGACACCTACGGCCAGGCCCTGGCCAACATCTACGCCTGCCTGGAGCTGGGCGTTCACCACTACGACACGAGCGTGGCGGGCCTGGGCGGCTGCCCGTATGCGAAGGGCGCCACCGGCAACGTCGCCACCGAGGACGTGGTCTTCATGCTCGACGGCCTGGGCGTCGAGACCGGCATCGACCTGGACCGCCTGGTGGACGCGGGCGCAGCCATCACGCGCGTGCTCGGCCGGCCACCGGTGTCGCGCGTGGCGCGCGCGATCCTGGCGCGCCGTGCCTCCGCCGAAGCCGCATCCTGTGCGGGCTCGGCCGCCCCGGTGGCCTGAGGGAGCCGGCAGCCGTGAGCCTGCCTTCGCCCTGCGTCAACGTGTGCCGCATGCACGCCGCCACCGGCTGGTGCGAAGGCTGCGCCCGCACGATCGAGGAGATCGCGGCCTGGGGCCGCCTGCCGGATGAAGCCAAACTGCGCGTCTGGCGGCTGTTGCCCGAACGCCGGCTGCGGCTGCGGGCCCTGCTGGATGCCGCAGCTCCCCCTGTGCCGGCGTCGCCACCCAAGGGGCCTGCGTCATGAAGTTCCTTGCCTTCTGGTTCGACCCTGTCTCCCCCTACGCCTACCTTGCCTTCGAGCGGCTGCCCCAGGCGCTGGCCGGCATCAGCCACGCCGTCGAGTACCGACCGGTGCTCTTTGCAGGTTTGCTTCAGCACCACGGCCACAAGGGCCCGGCAGAGATCGCCCCGAAGCGCCTGTGGACCTACCAGGATGTCGCCTGGCGCGCGCATGTGCAGGGCACGCCTCTCGAGTTGCCGCGACGCCACCCCTTCAACCCGCTGCCGCTGCTGCGCCTGGCGCTGGCCTGCTCGGCGCAGGGCGAGACGCCCAACCGGCGCGTCGTCGAGGCGGTGATGCGCCACGCCTGGACGGGCGGAGCCGACGCCGAGGATCCGGCGCGGCTGGCTGCGCTGGAGGAGAGCCTGGTGCCTGTGCGCGACCCGCGCGGCTCCGAGGTGAAGGATGAACTGCGCGCGTGGACGGCACGCGCCACGCAGGCAGGAGTCTTCGGCGTGCCCACCTTCGAAGTGGACGGCCGTCTCTTCTGGGGCGATGACGCGCTGCCGATGCTGGCAGCCGCCCTGCGCAACGACCCCTTCTTCGAGAGCCCGGGCTGGGAGGCTGCCAGCGCCTCGCGCGAGGGCGTGCAGCGCGCCCGGCCGACTTGAGCCTGGGCTGCGGGCGGCCAGCGGCCGTGCCGCGGCGGGCTCAGCGCCCCGGGCCAGACTCGCGCGCCACGTCCGCGTCGAAGTCGGCCCGCGCCATCGTGCCCCAGCCGGGGTAAGTGGCCTCGAAGTCGGCCACGATCTGCGCCAGCGGCAGGTCGTCGAAGGTGCCGCGCAGGTGCACGTACTCCATGTGCCGGTTGCCGGCGCGGTCGTAGGGGTGGTAGAGGGAGTCGCTGCGGCCATCCCAGTCCAGCGGCAGCAGCCCGAAGCGCTCGCACAGCGAGAGGTTGAAGGCTGGCGTGCACTTGCGCCAGGCGCCCTCGAGCCACATCTCCACGTAGCCGTGCCAGATGAAGAGGTCGGTCTTCATCTTCTGGCGCAGCCGCTCGGTGCTCAGGTGGTTGCGCACGTCGGCAAAGCCCAGGCGTGCCGGAATGCCCGCTGCGCGCGCCACCGCGGTGAGCAACGCGCCCTTGGTGACGCACCAGCCGACGCCCAGTTCGAGCACGGTGCTCGCGCGCAGGCCGTGCGGCGAGAGGTCGATGCGGTAGGGGTCGTAGCGAAAGCCGTCGCGCACGGCCAGGTACAGCGCCACCGCGCGGCTGCGCACATCGTCGCCCACCGCGTGAGTGCGCGCGAAGGCGACCACGGCCGGGTGATCGCTGTCGAGCTGCTCCGTGGGCAAGAGGGTCGCGGGGTTCGGGTCCATGGCGGCGTGGCATCCGGGTGCCGGTGGCTTGAGGCCACGCAAGGCGCCCGGGCCTGCGCATCGTATCGTGCCGCATGGGAGCATCCGGCCGCCTCGAGCCCCAGCCTGCCGCACGCGAGGTGCTGGCACGCAAGTACCTCCGGCCGGGGGAGGCAGGCGTCGACGACGTGTTCCAGCGTGTGGCGCGCGCGCTGGCCGCGATCGAGCCCGCAGCCACCTGCGACGCACGGGAGGCGGCTTTCCTGCAGGCGATGCGCGCCGGGCTGCTGCCCTCCGGGCGCATCCTTGCCGCCGCGGGCACGGGCTCGGCCGCCACGCTGGCGAGCTGCTTCGTGCAGCCCCTGGGCGACTCGATCTTTCACACCGAGGATGGCCACCCGGGCATCTACGTGGCGCTGGCAGAGGCCACCGAGACGATGCGCCGCGGCGGGGGCGTGGGCTACGACTTTTCGCGTATTCGCCCGCAGGGTTGCCGCGTGGCCGGAACCGGCGGGGTGGCCAGCGGCCCCGTGAGCTTCCTGCACGTCTTCGAACGCAGCGCGGCGACGATCCAGGCAGAGGGTGCGCGCAGCGGCGCGCAGATGTCGGTGCTGCGCTGCGATCACCCCGACATCCAGGCCTTCATCGACGCCAAGCGGGCGGGTGGGCTCGTCCACTTCAACCTCTCCGTGGGCATCACCGACGCCTTCATGCAGGCGGCGCTGGCCGGCGAGCCCTGGCCGCTCGTGCACCGGGTGGCGCCGGGGCGAGCGGGTGCCGGGCAGAGTGCCGTGCAGCGTGCCGACGGGCAGTGGCTGCACGCGAGCGTGCCGGCCCGCGCGCTGCTCGATCAGCTGGCACAGGGCGCCTGCGACTGCGGCGACCCGGGTGTGATCTTCCTCGACACAGTCGCGCGCGAGAACCCGCTTGCCGAAGTCGAGTCGATCGCTGCCACCAACCCCTGCGGCGAGCAGCCGTTGCCGCCCCATGGCAGCTGTTGCCTGGCGTCGATCGACCTCACGCGGCTGGTGAGGCGGCCCTTCGAGCCCGATGCAACGCTCGATGCCCAGGCGCTGGCCCAGCTCGCTGGGGTGGGCGTGCGGCTGCTGGACAACGTGCTGGAGCTGACGGCCTGGCCGCTGCCGGCCCAGCGCGACGAGGCCCGCGCCACGCGTCGGATCGGCCTGGGCTTCACGGGCCTGGCCGATGCCCTGGCCATGCTCGGCCTGCGCTACGGCGGTGCGGCCTCCTGCCACCTGGCGGCCCACGTGGCCGAGACCTTGAGAGACGCCGCCTACGCGGCTTCGATCGACCTCGCGGCCGAGCGGGGCGCCTTCCCGCGCTTTGACGCGCATCGCCACCTGGCCAGCCCGTCGTTTGCCGCGCGGCTGCCCGCCGCTTTGCGCGAGCGCATCCTCGTGCACGGCCTGCGCCACTCCCATCTGCTGGCGGTGGCGCCGGCCGGCTCGATCAGTCTGGCGCTCGCAGACAACGCGAGCTCGGGGATCGAGCCGGTGTACGCCTGGCAGGCGCGACGCGTCCTTCGTGCGGGCCCGGCCGGCCGCGTGGACACGCTGGTGGAAGACCCCGCATGGCGGATGTGGCGCGCGCTGCGTGGCCCGGATGCGCCGCTGCCCGAGGCCTTCGTCACGGCTCGCGATCTCGCACCCGAGGCGCAGCTGGCGGTCGTGGCTGCAGTCGTCCCGTTCATCGACGGGGGCATCGCCAAGACCGTGCAGCTGATGCCCGACGCTCGCCCCGAGCAGGTGGCCGATGCCCTCGTTCAGGCCTGGCGTGCAGGGTTGAAGGGACTGACCTTCTTTCGCCCCAACCCGGTCACGGGCTGGGTGCTCGCGCCCGTGGAGGCTGGCGCGGGCTGCGACGCCTCGGTCAGCGCGTGAAGAGCCCGCGGAAGCGGTCGCGCAGCAGGTTCTTCTGCACCTTGCCCATGGCGTTGCGCGGCAGCTCGACCTCGACGTAGACCTGCTTGGGAACCTTGAAGTTGGCGATCTTTCCCTTGAGCGCGGCCGTGACCACCGCTGCGTCCAGCGCCGTGCCCGGCCGCGGCACGATGACGGCCACCACGCCTTCGCCGAAGTCCGGGTGCGGCACACCGATGACGGCGCTCTCCGCCACGCCCGGCAACTCGTTGATGACGCCCTCGACCTCGGCCGGGTAGACGTTGTAGCCGCCGCTGATGATGAGGTCCTTGCTGCGGCCCACGATCGTGAGCCGCCCATCGGCATCCATGCGCCCGACGTCGCCCGTCTTGAACCACAGGTCGGGGGTGAACTCCTCGGCCGTCTTCTCCGGCATGCGCCAGTAGCCGGTGAAGACGTTGGGCCCCTTGACCTCGATGCCGCCGATGTCGCCGGCGGCCACCGGCATGCCCTTGTCGTCGTGCACGCGCACACCCACCCCCGGCAGCGCGAAGCCCACCGTGCCACCCACGCGTTGTCCGTCGGCCGCCCGGCAGGGGTTGGAGGTGAGCATGAGCGTCTCGCTCATGCCGTAGCGCTCCAGGATCACGTGGCCGGTGCGCTCGGCCCAGGCATCGAAGGTCTCGCGCAGCAGCGGCGCCGAGCCGCTGATGAACAGGCGCATCCCGGCGCACGCCGCGCGCGACAGGGCCGGCTCGGCCAGCATGCGCACATAGAGCGTGGGCACGCCCATGAAGACGCTGGCGTCCTTCAGCCGCGCGACCGCGGCCGCCGGATCGAAGCGCGAGAACCAGATCATCGGGCTCCCGTTGAGCAGCGCGCCATGGATCGCGACGAACAGGCCGTGCACGTGGAAGATGGGCAGCGCGTGGATCAGCACGTCGCCTGGCTGCCAGTCCCAGTAGCGCTTGAGCACGCGCGCGTTGCTCAGCAGGTTGCCATGCGTGAGCATCGCACCCTTGCTGCGCCCGGTGGTGCCGCTCGTGTAGAGGATGGCGGCGAGGTCGTTGGCGCGCCGCACGGCCGGTTCATGGGTGTCGGCGTGCGCGGCCGCACGCTCGAGCAGCGTGCCCGAGATGTCGTCGTCGAGCGTGTAGACGTTGCGCGTGCCCGCGCGAAACGCGATCTTGCTCACCCAGGCGAAGTTGCGGCTCGCGCACACCACCACCGCCGGCTCGGCATTGCCGACGAAGTACTCGATCTCGGCCGACTGGTAGGCCGTGTTCAGGGGCAGGTACACCAGGCCCGCCCGCAGCACCCCGAGGTAGAGCATCAGCGCCTCGACGCTCTTGTCGGTCTGCACGGCCACGCGCGCGCCCGCAGGCAGCTCGAGCGACTCGAACAGGTTGGCGATCATGCCGCTGGCGCGATCGAGGTCGCGCCAGGTGTAGCGCCGCGGGGCGCCTGGGCCGTCGGCCGTTTCCACCGCCACCGTGTCCAGGTCAGCGGGAAAGGCGTGGCGCAGGGCCACGTAGAGGTTGTCGTTGCTCATGGAGTAGACAAAGGCAGGATTCGTGCCCGGTCCCGGTGCCGGTCCCGGTGCGCAGCCGCATCGGCGCCCGTGCACCCGCCCGTGCTTGCGGGCACGCGCGCCTGCGGCGAGGGACGCCTCAGTCGAGCTTGGCGCCCGAGCTCTTGACGACCTCGGCCCAGCGCTTGATCTCCGCGCTGACGAAGCGGCCGAAGTCATCGCCCCACAGGTTCGGCGTCTCGGTGCCCAGGCCCGTCCAGGTGGTCTTGAGCTCGTCGGAGTTCAGCGCCTTGCGCATCTCGGCCTGCATCGCGGCAATCGCCTCGCGTGGCGCTGCCTTCGGCGCCCAGATGCCGTACCAGGTCGCGACCTTGTAGTCCTTCACGCCCGACTCGGGCGCGGTGGGCAGATCCGGGAAGCCCGGGGCGCGCTTGTCGGCGGCCACGGCGATGCCTCGGATGCGGCCGCCGCGGATGTGCGCCGCCGAAGAGCCCAGGCCGTCGAACATCACGTCCACCTGGCCGGCGATCAGGTCCTGGAGTGCCGGGCCTGCGCCGCGGTAGGGGATGTGGGTGATGAAGGTCTTCGTCTGCAGCTTGAAGAGCTCGCCCGCCAGGTGGTGCGAGGTGCCGTTGCCCGCCGATCCATAGTTCAGGCGCCCCGGATTCCGGCGCGCGAACTCCAGGAACTGCGCGAGCGTGGTGGCCTGCACCTTCTGCGGGTTGACGACGATCACCTGCGGCACGCTCGACACCAGCCCCACCGGGGTGAAGTCCTTCTCGATGTCGTAGTCGAGCTTGGGGTACATCGAGGGCGCGATCGCGTGGTGCACGGCGCCCATGAAGTAGTTGTAGCCATCGGCGGCGGCACGTGCGGCCAGGCCCGCGCCCAGGGTGCCCCCGGCCCCGCCCTTGTTGTCGATGATGAACTGTCGGCCGGTGTTCTTCCCCATCGCGGCAAACAGCGGCCGGGCAAAGGCGTCGGTGCCGCCACCAGGCGGGAAGGGCACGATGATGTTGACCGGCTTGCTGGGCCAGGCCGCCTGCGCCCGTGCGGCTGGCAGCCCCAGGCAGGAGGCAGCGCCAGCAAGCACGAGCTGGCGACGGGCGAGGGAGGTTCGGGTCATGGTGCAGGACTCCTGGAGCAGAACCCGCAATCGTGCCATGCGAACCTCCCCCTGCGCACCAAGGGGTTCCCCAAGGCGCGCAGGCGGTTACGCTCACGCCTGCGCACACGGCTGGCCGAGGCTGCGGTGCCGACCCTGCCCACCCGCAAAGGAGAATCTCCATGGTATCGACGACACCTTGGCGCCCGACGCGTCGCGTCAACCTGGGCGCAGCGGCCCTGACTTTGGCTGCTGCCTGCGCGATCGGCGCGCCCGCCGCGCTTGCCCAGGGCAAGCCCGACGTGAAGATCGCGATCGTCGCGAGCAAGACCGGGCCTCTGGAGGCCTACGCCAAGCAGACCATCGTCGGCTTCCAGATGGGCCTGGAGTACGCCACCGGCGGCACGATGGCGGTGGCCGGGCGCAGGCTCGTGGTCATCGAGAAGGACGACCAGGGCAAGCCCGACGTGGGCAAGGCGCAGCTGGCCGCGGCCTACGCCGACGACAAGGTCGACATCGCCGTGGGCCCGACCGCGAGCCCGGTGGCGCTGGCGATGCTGCCCGTGGCCGAGGAGTACAAGAAGATCCTGCTCGTGGAGCCGGCCGTGGCCGACTCGATCACGGGCGACAAGTGGAATCGGTACATCTTCCGCACCGGCCGCAACTCCAGCCAGGATGCGATCTCCAACGCGGTGGCCCTGGACAAGCCTGGCCACGTGCTTGCCACGCTCGCGCAGGACAACGCCTTCGGCCGAGACGGCGTGAAGGCCTTCAAGGCCGCGGTGAAGAAGGGCAAGTTCGTGCATGAGGAGTTCGTCTCCCCTGCCACCACCGACTTCACGGCCGCCTTCCAGCGCCTGATCGACAAGATGAAGGACCAGCCCGGGCGCAAGTTCGTGTGGGTGATCTGGGCCGGCGGCAACTCGCCCTTCGACAAGTTCGCCGAGCTCGAGCTGCAAAGGCGCTACGGCATCGAGATGGCCACCGGCGGCAACATCCTGCCGGCCATGGTCTCGTACAAGAAGTACCCGGGCATGGAAGGGGCGCTGTATTACTACTTCGGCATCCCGAAGAACCCGGTCAACGAGTGGCTCGTGGCCAACCATTACACGAAGTTCAAGAGCCCGCCCGACTTCTTCACCGCCGGCGGCATGAGTGCGGCGATCGCCATCGTGGAGGCCCTGAAGAAGACGGGCGGTGACACGAACACGAACCGCCTGATCTCGACGATGGCCGGCATGAGCTTCGAGACCCCCAAGGGCAGGATGACCTTCCGCAAGGAGGACCACCAGGCCATGCAGGACATGTACCACTTCCGCATCAAGGTCGACCCGGCCTTCGCCTGGGGCGTGCCCGAGCTCGTGCGCGAGATCAAGGCCAGCGAGATGGACGTGCCGATCCAGAACAAGCGCTGAAGCTGCAGCCGACACCCGCGCACTGGGCGTGCTCGAGACGCAGGACCTGACGATCCGGTTCGGTGGCCACGTGGCCGTCGACCGGGTGTCGTGCCGCTTCGAGCCGGGCACGCTGACGGCCATCGTCGGCCCCAACGGGGCGGGCAAGACCACCTACTTCAACCTGGTGAGCGGGCAGCTGCCCGCCAGTGAAGGCCGGGTGCTGCTGCAGGGCGCAGACCTCTCCGGGCTGCCTGCGGCGCGGCGCACCCACCGCGGCCTCGGCCGCGCCTTCCAGCTCACGCAGCTCTTCCCGAACCTGAGCGTGCTCGAGAACGTGCGGCTGGCCGTGCAGGCGCGCGAGCAGGGGCGCTCCGGTCGCGGCTGGCTGGCCGCCTGGCGCGACGCCCTGGCCGTGTGGCTTGACCGCCAGGACTGGATCGAAGAGGCCCGGGCTCTGCTCGTGCAGGTGCAGCTGGGCGACAAGCTCGAGCTGCCCGCGGCCGCCTTGCCGCATGGCGACCAGCGCAAGCTCGAAGTGGCGATCCTGATGGCGCTGGACCCGCTCGTCTACATGTTCGACGAGCCCACGGCCGGCATGAGCGTGGACGATGTGCCGGTGGTGCTCGACCTCATCCGGATGCTGAAGGCGCGGCGCGACCGCACGATCCTGCTCGTGGAGCACAAGATGGACGTGGTGCGCGAGCTGGCCGACCGCATCGTCGTGCTGCACAACGGCCGGCTCGTGGCCGACGGCGAGCCCGCGGCCGTGATGGCCTCGCCCATCGTGCAGCAGGCCTACCTGGGGGTGGCACCGTGACGCAGGCCCGGGAACCGCTGCTGGAACTGCAGGGCGTGCACACCCACATCGGGGCGTACCACATCCTGCACGGGGTGGACCTCGCCGTGCCCGAGGGCGAGGTCACGGTGCTCCTGGGCCGCAACGGCGCGGGCAAGACGACCACGCTGCGCACCGTGATGGGCCTGCTGCGTGCCAGCCGCGGCGAGGTGCGGCTGCGAGGGCAACCGCTTCAGGCGCTCCCCACGCCCGAGATCGCGCGTGCCGGCATCGCCTACGTGCCCGAGAGCATGGGCATCTTCAGCGATCTCACGGTGCAGGAAAACATGGTGCTGGCCGCGCGCGCCGCGCGCCATGCGGGCGAGCTCGACGCGGCGCGGCTGCAGTGGATCTTCGGGCTCTTTCCGGCGTTGCGGAAATTCTGGCTCTACCCGGCGGGCAAGTTGAGCGGCGGGCAAAAGCAGATGCTCGCCGTGGCTCGGGCCATCGCCGAGCCGCGCACGCTGATCCTCATCGACGAGCCGAGCAAGGGGCTGGCCCCGGCCATCGTCGCGAACCTGGTGGTGGCGCTGCGCGAGCTGCGGGCCCAGCGCACCACGATCCTGCTCGTGGAGCAGAACTTCCAGATGGCACGCTCGATTGGCGACACGGTGGCGGTGATGGACGACGGCCGCATCGTGCACAGCGGGTCGATGGCCGACCTGGCCGCCGACGAAGCCTTGCAGCAGCGCCTGCTCGGCCTGTCGCTTGGAGCCCACGCATGACCCGCCGCACGGATGCTGCCGCAGGCGAAGACGACTCTGCCGCTGCGATCCCCCAGGCGAGCTTCGACTGGAAACCCGTGGCGCTACTGGCCGCGCTCGCCTTGCTGGCGTTGCCCGCGATGGGCAGCCCGAGCACCTGGCTCACGCTCACGGTGGCCGGCGTCGCGATGGGCCTCATCATCTTCGTCATCGCTTCGGGCCTCACGCTCGTCTTCGGCCTGATGGACGTGCTCAACTTCGGCCACGGGGTCTTCATCGCGCTGGGCGCCTTCGTGGCCACGAGCGTGATGGGATGGTCGACTGCGGCCGGCTGGCCCGGGCTCGTGTCGGTGTTCGCGGCGATGGTGGTCGCGATGGCCGCGGCCGCGGCAGTGGGCTGGGCCTTCGAGCGCGTGGTGGTGCGCCCCGTCTATGGGCTGCACCTCAAGCAGATCCTGATCACGATGGGCGGGATGATCGTGGGCGAGGAGATCATCAAGGTGATCTGGGGCCCGCTGCAGCTCGCGCTGCCCCTGCCCGAGGTGCTGCGCGGGGCCTGGCTGCTGGGCGATGCGGCCATCGAGAAGTACCGCGTGCTGGCCGCGGCCATCGGGCTGGCCGTCTTCGCGGTGCTCGCCTTCACGCTGGCGCGCACGAAGGTGGGCCTGCTGATCCGGGCCGGCGTGCAGGACCGCTCGATGGTGGAGGCCCTGGGCTACCGCGTGCGCGAGCTCTTCGTGGGCGTCTTCGTCGCCGGCTCGGCGCTGGCGGGGCTCGGCGGCGTGCTGTGGGGCCTGTACCAGCAGAACGTGACGCCGCAGATCGGCGCGCAGGTCAACGTGCTGATCTTCATCGTCATCATCATCGGTGGGCTGGGCTCCACCTTCGGCTGCTTCGTGGGCGCGCTGCTCGTGGGGCTCGTGGCCAACTACGTGGGCTTTCTTGCCCCGAAGGTGGCGCTCGTGTCCAACATCGCGCTGATGGTGGCCGTGCTGCTGTGGCGCCCGCAGGGCCTCTATCCGGTCAAGACGGTGTGAGCGCATGCTGAAGCTCCTGGACCGGCTCCTGTCTCACGACCGCCCGCGCAGCCCCTGGCTGGCACTTGCGCTCGTGACGATCTTCGTCGTGCTCGCGTTCGCGCCGTTCCTCTTTCCGGGTGCGAAGTCGATGTCGGTGGTGGCCAAGATCCTCGTTTTCGTGCTGCTCGTGGCCAGCTACGACCTGCTGCTGGGCTACACCGGCATCGTCAGTTTCGCGCACACGATGTTCTTCGGCATCGGCGCCTACGGTGTGGCCATTGCGAGCTCCGGGCTCGGCCCGGGCTTCACCGCGGTGGGCATCGGGCTGGCCGCGGCGCTGGCGCTGTCCACGCTGCTGTCGCTGCTCGTGGGGCTCTTCAGCCTGCGCGTGAAGGCGATCTTCTTTGCCATGGTCACGCTGGCCGTGGCCTCGGCCTTCCAGACCCTGGCCTCTCAGTTCAGCGACCTCACGGGCGGCGAGGACGGCATGACCTTCAAGCCCCCGCCGTGGCTCAGCCCCTCCTTCGAGCCCTTCGAGACCGAGGTGCTCGGGCTCATGATCGACGGGCGCACGCTCACCTACTGGCTGCTGTTTGCCACCGTGACCGTGCTCTTCCTCGTGTTGCTGCGCATCGTCAACTCGCCCTTCGGCCGCGTGCTGCAGGCCATCCGCGAAAACGACTTCCGGGCCGAGGCGATCGGCTTTCGCACCGTGGCCTACCGCACGGCCTCCAACGTGCTGTCAGCCCTCTTCGCCACCGTCGCTGGCGCGCTGCTGGCACTGTGGCTGCGCTACACGGGGCCCGACACCACGCTGAGCTTCGAGATCATGCTGGACGTGCTGCTCATCGTCGTCATCGGCGGCATGGGCACGCTCTACGGGGCGGTGGTGGGCAGCGTGCTCTTCGTGCTGGCGCAGGCCTACCTGCAGGATCTGCTCAAGCTCGCCGGCCCGGCCGTGCAGGGCGTGCCGGTGCTCGAGGCGCTGCTCACGCCGGACCGCTGGCTGCTGTGGCTGGGGGTGCTCTTCGTGCTGTCGGTCTACCACTTCCCCACCGGCATCGTCGGGCGGCTGCGGGCGCGCGCGATGAACCCGGGGCGGCCTCGCACAAACCCGCACGGGTCTTGATCCGGTCGCGCCGCGTGCGCACACTGTGCCCACCCGCTCCGCGCGGGCCCTGGCTCCACCGACCCATCCCCTCAGAGGAATCCTGCCCATGCTTCGTCGCCATCTGCTGGCCCTTCCAGCCTGCGGCCTGCTCGCCGGCCTGACGCCGATCGCTTCCCTGGCCCAGGCTGACCGCACGCTGCGCATCCTGGTGGGCTTCCCGCCCGGCGGGTCGATCGACACGGTGGCGCGTCTGCTGGCCGACAAGATGAAGGACGAGCTCAAGGCCAACATCGTCGTCGACAACAAGCCCGGCGCCGGCGGGCGCGTGGCAGCCGACCTGCTCAAGGCCGCGCCGGCCGACGGCAGCACCTTCATGCTGGCGCCGGTGGTGGTGCCGGTGCTCGCGCCGCTCGTGTTCTCCAAGCTCAACTACAACCCCGCCACCGACTTCGCCCCGGTGGGGCACGTGTGCAACTTCAGCTTCGCGCTGTCGGTGCCCGCCGCGCTGCCGGTGAAGACGGTGCAGGAGTTCCTGGCCTGGGTGAAGGCCAATCCGCAGCGCGCGAATTTCGGCTCGCCCGCAGCCGGCAGCCTGCCCCACTTCTTCGGCGAGATGCTCTCGCGCGAGGCCGATGCCGGCATGGTGCACGTGCCCTTCGCAGGCGGCGCGCCCCTGATGACCGCCCTCATCGGCGGCCAGATCTCCGCCGGCATCGACGTCGTGCTCGAAGCTCTGGAGGCTCACCGGGGCGGCAAGGTGCGCATCCTCGCCGTCTCCGGCGATCGGCGCAGCCCCGTGCTGCCCGATGTACCCACCTTCCGCGAGTCGGGCTTCCCCAACATCGTCGCCTCGGGCTGGTTCGCGGCCTACGCGCCTGCCCGCACGCCCGAGCCCGCCATCACCGCCTTCAACCGGGCGCTGAACCGCGCACTGGCCCAGCCCGACGTGGTCGAGCGATTCGGCCGGCTCGCGCTCGAGCCCGGCGGCGGCACCCCGGCCGACCTGAGCCGCATCGAGCAGGCCTCCACGGCGCGCTGGGCCCCTGTGGTCAAGGCCACGGGCTTCCGGGCCGACTGACCGCTCCCCTTTTTGCCGCACCGAGACCCTCCATGCGCATCACCCGAAGGCTGTTTCCCCTCCAGCTGGCCGGCCTGGCCGGTGGCCTGACCGCACCGGTCTGGGCCCAGGCCGCCTGGCCCGAGCGGCCGGTGCGCATCGTGCTGCCCTTTCCGCCCGGCGGGCCGAGCGACATGGTCATCCGGCTGGCGGCCGAGCGGATGCAAGCCGCGCTGCGCCAGCCGATCGTGATCGACAACAAGCCCGGCGCCGGGGGCAACCTGGGTGCGGCCGAGGTCGCGCGCGCGGCGCCGGACGGCTACACGTGGCTGTGGGCCACCGACACCCTCGTCACCGTCAACCCGCACGTCTACAAGAGCCTGGGCTTCGCGCCCGAGGCGCTCGTGCCGGTGACCATCGGGACGGCCTTCAGCCAGACCCTGGTGTGCCACCCGTCGGTGGGCGTGAAGACGCTGGCCGAACTGGTCGCCAAGGCCCGCGCGACGAAGATGAGCTACGCCTCGGGGGGTGCGGGCGTGCCCGGACACCTGTCGATGGAGCTGCTGCAGTCGATGGCCAGCTTCGACATGACGCACGTGCCCTACAAGGGCCCGGCGCTGGCGATGCAGGACGTGATGGGCGGCCAGGTGCCATGCGGGCTGCTTGCCGGCCCGACGGTCCTGCCGCAGGTGCGCGCGGGCAAGCTCGTGGCGCTGGCGGTGTCGGGCAGCCGGCGTTCGCCCACGCTGCCGGAGGTTCCCACCGTGGCCGAGGCTGGCGTGGCCGGCTACGTGGCCGACTTCACGCTCGCCATGTGGGCGCCGCGCGGCGTGCCCGATCCCATCGTGGCCAGGATGCGCCAGGCCTTCGTCGACGCCCTGCGCAACCCCGAGGCGGCCGAGAGGCTCAAGGCAAGTGACCAGACGCTCGTGGGCAACACCCCGGCGGAGGCGGCGGCGCAGCTGGCTGCCGACAACCGCAAGTGGGGCGAGGTGGCGCGGCGCATCAAGCTTGGGCTGGACTGAGACAACCCTTTCCCGGCGTGCCTAGAATGCCCGGTTCGGCCCCTCTCGCAGGGCCACTGGGAGATCCATGTCCACCGGGCTGATCCGCATCCGCGGCGCGCGCCAGCACAACCTCAAGAACCTCGACCTCGACATCCGCACGGGCGAGCTCACGGTCGTCACCGGGCCGAGCGGGTCGGGCAAGTCGAGCCTGGTCTTCGACACCCTCTACGCCGAGGGCCAGCGCCGCTACGTCGAGACCTTCAGCGCCTACGCGCGCCAGTTCCTCGACCGCATGGATCGCCCGGCGGTGGACCGGGTCG
>CAILKA010000215.1 GCA_903834645.1 uncultured beta proteobacterium | reverse complement strand
CTGGGGCGCCCAGCGGCGCGCCCAGCACCAGCCGAACCTCATCGCCCTGCGCATGCAGCGTGAAGGGCCGCACCGTCGACTCGTCGACCTCGAGCTGCTCGAGCAGGTAGGCGCGCGCACGCGCTTGCTCCAGCAGGTGCGCCGAGGAGTAGTTGGTGAAGCCGATCTGCACCGTGTAGACGAGCGGGAAGGCCACGAAGAGCAGCATCCCGGCCACGCCCGGGAACAGGTAGCGCCAGGCCAGCGACGAGGACGTGGTGTAGACATGCAGCGCCAGCGCCCCGAAGACGAGCACGCCCACCGCCCACAGCGGCCGGCCGGCCAGGTGCAGCGAATAGACCGTCCACAGCACCGCCAGCGCCGACACGCCGGCCACGGCCCAGCCCAGTGCCCGCGCCCTCATCGCGTGCGCATCCGCGCCGCGGCGGCGTCCAGCGCCTGCTGCGGCGCCTGGCGCCCCTGCGTGATCGCCTCCAGCGCGGCGTCCAGCGCCGGGAAGAAGCGACCCGTCTCGGGGATGTTCGGGATGGGCTCGCCCGCGCGCGCGTTGGCCATCGTCGCGGCGATGTGCGGATCGCCGGCGAGCTCGGCGTAGTAGGCCTTGTTGGCGGGCGTGCCCAGCGGCACGTCGGCCGAGATCGTCTTGAGGCCCGGCACGCGCAGCACGTGCTCCTCGAGGAATTCGCGCGCGATGTCCTTCAGGCGGCTCGGGGCCGTGACCATGCAGCCGAGCACCCCGACGAAGGGGCGCGCGGGCCGGTTGCCGACGGCCGGTACCGCGGCCACGCCGAAGTCGATGCGCTTCTTGCGCACGTTGTCCCAGGCCCAGGGGCCGGAGATCATCATCGCCACCTTGCCGGCGGCGAACTGCGCCTCCATGTCGGAGTAGCGCGCAAAGCGGGGCACCACGCCCTCGCGCACGAGGCGCTCGAGCAGCTGCGCGCCGGCCAGCGCGCCGGCGTTGTTGACGCCAATCTGCGCCGGGTCGTACTCGCCCTTGTCGTTGCGAGCGAACACGAAGCCGCCCGGCCCGGCCAGCAACGGCCAGGAGAAAAAGCTCATCGCGTGCGGCCACAGGATCGCGCGCACGCCCTGCGGGGCCAGGGTACGGTCCAGCGCGATCACCTCCTCCCAGTTGGCAGGCGGCGTCTTCACCAGGGCCTTGTTGTAGATGAGCCCGATGGACTCGATGGCCAGCGGGTAGCCCCAGACCTGCCCGCGCCAGGTGAAGGCCTGCCACGCCGACTCCTCGATCTCCTGACGCACGCGCGACGCCGGGCGCACCGGCACGATGAGGCCGGACTTGGCCCACTCGCCCACGCGGTCGTGCGGCCAGCAGAAGATGTCCGGGCCCTTGCCCGCGCCGGCGGCGGCCTGGAACTTGTCGGGCGCGCCCTCGGGGTGCTGCACGACGACCTTCACGCCCGAGACGCGCTCGAAGGCGTCGCCCACCTGCTGCAGCCCGTTGTAGCCCTTGTCGCCGTTGATCCACACGAGCAGCCGCTGCGGGGCCTGCGCCGCTGCGGGCGCGGCCGCCAGGCCGGCAGCCAGCAGCGCGCCAGCCAGCACGGCCAGCGTGCGCGCGCGCGTCGCGGGCTTGCTCACGCGGCGGCGGCGCG
>CAILKA010000214.1 GCA_903834645.1 uncultured beta proteobacterium | reverse complement strand
GGGAGCCATCGGCTGCAAGCCGATGGCGGAGGACATGAGCGGAGGGGGGTACCCCGCCCACCCGATCCCGCGAGCCGCAGGCTAACCGCCGGCAGGCGTAACGCCCCCCTCACCACCCCAGCGGCCGCGCCCACCCCACGTATTCCTTGGGCAGCGGCCGCGCATAGTCCCCCGCCTTGCTCGTGCGCAAGCCCAGCGCCGCCAGCGCCTCGGCGAACTTCACCGCCGCCGCCACGCCGTCGATGACGGGCACGCCCAGCCGCTGCTGCAGCGTGGCCGTGAGCTCGGCCATGCCGGCACAGCCCAGCACGATGGCCCCGCTGCGGTCGCGCGCCAGCGCCTCGCGCGCACAGGCCTCGATGCGGGCGATGGCCTCGGGCTGGGCGTTCTCGAGTTCGAGCACCGCGATGTCCGTGCCATGGATGCCCCGGCAGGTGCGCTCGAAACCGTAGCGCTGCACGAGCCGCTCGGCCATGACGCAGGTGCGCGTCATGGTCGTCACCACCGAAAAGCCCGTGGCCAGCATCGCCGCGGCGTGGAACGCCGCCTCCGCGATCCCGAGCACCGGTGCCGCAAGGGCCTCGCGCGCGGCATCGAGCCCGGGGTCGCCAAAACACGCGATCACCACCGCATCGGGCTCGGGCGCGCAGGCACGCACCTGCTCGGCCACGCCCGCCGCGGCCACCGCCTCGTCGTAGTGGCCCTCGATGGAGCGCGGGCCGAAGCTGGGCTGGACCGCCACCACCTCGGTGCCGGGGGCGGCCACCGCGCGCGCGGCGCGGCCGATGCCCGCGGTCATGGCTTCGGAGGTGTTGGGGTTGATGACGAGCAGTCTCATGGGAGGGGTGGGGTCCGTGACGGGAAAGGAGGCCGGGAGGGGGCCAGGCGGCGGCGATGCGGGTCCTAGGCTAGGCGCAGAGCGCAGACTGCGGCACCACTCGGGTGCGCTTTGTATACAAGATTGCTCGGGATCAAGGGGGATGGCCTCGGCGCGCGCCACCTTCTGGTGCAGCATGTGAGAACAGTCACGCCCTCGCACGGGGCGAGAGAGCTTGTAGGCTCCGACATGGTGCGCCAGCCCGGCTGGCACAGCGATTGCATACAAACGACGTGCCAAGTCCGTGGGGCCGGCCGGGTGAGAGACGCACCCGGGCGCGGTTCGTGCGGACGTGAAACCGCATCCGGGCCCGTGCCCGGTTCCAGCCACGCAGGAGTCGAGATGAATCGTGTCGCCAATGCCGCCCACCGGGCACCCACCGTGTTTGCCGCCGCCGCGCTCGCAGCGGTGCTGGGAGCCGGCTCCGCCGGCTCCGCCCTCGCGCAGGAGAAGGTGCTGCGCGTGGCCATGACGGCTGCCGACATCCCGCGCACCCTGGGCCAGCCCGACCAGGGCTTCGAGGGCAACCGCTTCACCGGCATCCCGATGTACGACGCGCTCACGCACTGGGATCTGTCGAGCGCCGAGAAGCCCAGCGTGCTGATCCCGGGTCTGGCCCTGTCCTGGGCGGTGGACGCCAAGGACAAGACCAAGTGGACCTTCAAGCTGCGCCCGAACGTCAAGTTCCACGACGGCAGCGCCTTCAACGCCGACTCCGTGGTGTGGAACGTGCGCAAGGTGCTCGACAAGGACGCCCCGCACTTCGACGCGAGCCAGGTGGGCGTGACCGTCTCGCGCATGCCCACGCTGCGCTCGGCGCGCAAGGTCGACGACCTCACGGTGGAGCTCACCACGAGCGAGCCCGATGCGTTCCTGCCGCTGAACCTCACGAACCTCTTCATGGCTTCGCCCGCGCACTGGCAGAAGAAGTTCGACGCCGCCGGCGGCGCCACGCCGGCCGACAAGTCGCGCGCCGCCTGGACGGCCTTTGCCGCCGACTTCTCCGGCACCGGGCCCTTCCGCGCCGCGCGCTTCGTGCCGCGCGAGCGGCTGGAGCTGCTGGCCCACAAGGGCTACTGGGATCCCAAGCGCACGCCCAAGATCGACCGCGTCGTGATGCTCCCGATGCCTGAGGCCAACGCGCGCACGGCGGCACTCCTGTCGGGCCAGGTGGACTGGATCGAGGCCCCCGCGCCGGACGCGATGGCCACCATCCAGCAGCGCGGCTTCAAGATGTACTTCAACCCGCAGCCGCACGTGTGGCCGTGGCAGCTCTCGTTTGCCGAGGGCTCGCCGTGGCTGGACAAGCGCGTGCGCCACGCTGCCAACCTGTGCGTGGACCGCACCGGGCTGCTCAAGCTGCTGGGCGGCATGATGGGCGTGCCCAAGGGCACGGTGCCTCCTGGCCACCCCTGGTGGGGCAACCCGAAGTTCGACATCCGCTACGACGTGGCCGAGGCCCAGAAGCTGATGGCCGCCGCCGGCCACAGCGCGGCCAAGCCGCTGAAGGTCAAGGTGCAGATCTCGGCTTCGGGCTCGGGCCAGATGCAGCCCCTGCCGATGAACGAGTTCGTGCAGCAGTCGCTCAAGGCCTGCTACTTCGACGTGCAGTTCGACGTCATCGAGTGGAACACCTTGTTCACGAACTGGCGCAAGGGCGCGAAGGATCCTTCGGCCAACGGCGCCAACGCGATCAACGTCAGCTACGCGGCGATGGATCCCTTCTTCGCCATGGTGCGCTTCACCAGCACCAAGACCTTCCCGCCGGTGTCCAACAACTGGGGCTACTTCGGCAACGCCGAGTTCGACAAGCTGATTGCCGACGCGCGCAGCACCTTCGACGACAAGGCGCGTGACGTGGCGCTGTCGAAGCTGCACGCCCGCATCGTCGAGGAGGCGCCCTTCGTGTGGATCGCGCACGACGTCGGCCCGCGTGCGATGAGCGCCAAGGTGAAGAACGTGGTGCAGCCCAAGAGCTGGTTCATCGACATCGCCACGATGACGATGGACTGACGCGCCTGCGGCGCCGGGGCTCGCGGTTCCTCCCGCTGCCTCGGTGCCCTCGCGCTCGGGCGCGCACCCCCCGCCGCCCGGGCCGCCCACGGCGCGCCGGATTTCCTGACGATCCCATGCTTGGATTCCTGCTGCGCCGCCTGCTCTACACGATGCCGATCATGTTCGGCGTGGCGCTGGTGTGCTTCGCGCTCGTGCACCTGGCACCGGGCGACCCGCTCGTGTCGGTGCTGCCGCCCGACGCCTCCTCCGAGCTGCAGGCGCAGATGCGCCAGCTCTACGGTTTCGACCGCTCGCTGCCCGAGCAGTTCGCGAGCTGGATCTGGCGCGCGCTGCAGGGCGACCTGGGCACCTCGATTGCCACGAGCCGGCCGGTGGCCGGCGAGGTGCTCAAGGCGGTGGGCAACACGCTGCGCCTGGCCGTGCTCGCCACGCTGATCGGCTTCGTGCTCGGGAGCCTCTTCGGCTTCGTGGCCGGCTACTTCCAGAACTCCTGGATCGACAAGGCGGCTTCGGCCACCGCGGTGCTGGGCGTGAGCGTGCCGCACTATTGGCTCGGGATGGTGCTCGTGATCATCTTCTCGTCGCTGCTGATGTGGCTGCCGCCCAGCGGCGCCGGCCCGGGCGGCTCGGACCTGTGGAAGTGGGACTGGGCCCATATCCAGCACATGGTGCTGCCCGCGCTCACGATGAGCGTGATCCCGATGGGCATCATCGCGCGCACCGTGCGCGCGCTCGTGGCCGAGATCCTGGCGCAGGAGTTCGTCGTGGGCCTGCGCGCCAAGGGCCTGACCGACCTGGGCGTCTTCCTGCACGTGGTGAAGAACGCCGCCCCTACAGCCCTGGCCGTGATGGGGCTGCAGCTGGGCTACCTGCTGGGCGGCTCGATCCTGATCGAGACGGTGTTCGCCTGGCCGGGCACCGGCTTCTTGCTCAACAGCGCGATCTTCCAGCGTGACCTGCCGCTGCTGCAGGGCACGATCCTGGTGCTGGCGATGTTCTTCGTCGTGCTGAACCTGCTGGTCGACGTGTTGCAAACCTTGCTCGATCCGCGCATTGCGCGGGCCTGACATGCCGTCCGACATGAGCGTTCTCACCCCTGCGATCACCGCTGCCCCGCCGGCCGAAGCCCGGCGTTCACCCGGCTACTGGCAGAGCGTGCTCACCCGCCTGCTGGCCGACAAACTGGCGATGGCCGCTGGCGGGGTCGTCCTGGTGCTGTTGGCGCTGGCGCTGTTCGGGCCCTGGCTGGCGCCGGCCGATCCCTACCAGGCGTCGATGATGAAACGGCTGGCGCCCATCGGCAGCCCGGGCTACCTGCTGGGCAGCGACGAACTGGGCCGCGACATGCTGAGCCGGCTGATCGTCGGCGCCCGGCTGAGCCTGTTCATGGGCCTCACGCCGGTGTTGTTCGCCTTCGTCATCGGCTCGGCCATCGGCATCCTGGCGGGTTACGCGGGCGGCTGGCTGAACACCGCGATCATGCGCACGATCGACGTGTTCTACGCCTTTCCGTCGGTGCTGCTGGCCATCGCGCTGAGCGGTGCGCTGGGCGCCGGCATCTTCAACTCGCTGCTGTCGCTGACCATCGTCTTCATCCCGCAGATCGCCCGCGTGGCCGAGGCCGTCACCGCCCAGGCCAAGGGGCGTGATTACGTCGAGGCGGCGCGCGCCTCGGGCGCCAACGCCTTGGCCATCGTGCGGGTGCATGTGCTGGGCAACGTGCTGGGGCCGATCTTCGTCTACGCCACCAGCCTGATCGCGGTCTCGCTGATCCTGGCCTCGGGCTTGAGTTTCCTGGGCCTGGGCGTCAAGCCGCCCGAGCCCGAGTGGGGCCTGATGCTCAACACCCTGCGCACGGCGATCTACGTGCAGCCGTGGATCGCGGCGCTGCCCGGCGTGATGATCTTCATCACCTCGATCGCCTTCAACCTGCTGTCCGACGGCCTGCGTTCGGCGATGGACAACAAGTCATGAGGACGGCCCACCCCCGAAGCGTCCTTCGGACGCCTCCCCCTCCAGGGGGCAACGCCAGTGGCCCGGCGAAGCCGGTTCCACGGCGTTTGCTTGCCTGACGGCAGCGAACCATGCAGAGCACTGAATTGCGCCCCATCCTGCCGAACGACAGCCTCGACCGTGGCGGCCCGGCCCAGCCGCTGCTGACCATCCGCGGCCTGACCAAGCATTTCGCGCTTAAAAAAGGCCTGTTCGGCCAGGGCGGTGGCACGGTGCGCGCGGTCGACGGCGTCGACTTCACCGTGCTCAAGGGCGAGACCCTGGGCGTGGTCGGCGAGTCGGGCTGCGGCAAGAGCACCACCGCGCGGCTGCTGATGCAGTTGATCGCACCCAGCGCCGGCGAGGTGGTGTTCGACGGCCGCACCGTGGGCGGGCGCGAACTGCCGTTGAAAGAATTCCACCGCCAGGTGCAGATGGTGTTCCAGGACAGCTACGCCTCGCTGAACCCGCGGCTGACGATCGAGGACTCGATCGCCTTCGGCCCGATGGTGCACGGCGTGTCGCGGCGCGACGCGCTGGGCCGCGCGCACGACCTGCTCAACCGCGTGGGCCTGAGCCCGGCACG
>CAILKA010000213.1 GCA_903834645.1 uncultured beta proteobacterium | reverse complement strand
TGCCGTCACCTTCGCCGCCGGCATGGCCTGCGAGGGCCTGAAGCCGGTGGTCGCTATCTACAGCACCTTCCTGCAGCGCGGCTACGACCAGCTCATCCATGACGTGGCGATCCAGAACCTGCCGGTGGTCTTTGCGCTCGATCGCGGTGGCATCGTCGGAGCCGATGGCGCCACGCACTGCGGCGCCTTCGACATCCCCTACATCCGCTGCATCCCCAACCTGAGCCTGATCGCACCCTCCGACGAGGAGCAATGCCGCCGGGCCCTCACCACCGCCTTTCGCCAGGACCACCCGGTGGCCGTGCGCTACCCGCGGGGCGCAGGGGCGGGTGTGCCGGTGTCCTCGACGCTCGAAGAGCTGGCGTGGGGCCGCGGCGAGGTGCGCCGGCGCGGTACGCGCGTGGCCATCCTCGCCTTCGGCACGCTGCTGCATCCGGCGCTGGCCGCCGCCGACACGCTCGACGCGACGGTGGCTGACATGAAATTCGTCAAGCCGCTGGATGTGGAGCTCGTGCTCGAGCTGGCCCGCACGCACGAGGCCTTCGTCACGATCGAGGAGGGCGCGACGATGGGCGGCGCGGGCAGCGCCGTGGGGGAGGCGCTGGCCGCGGCGGGGCTGACCATGCCGCTGCTGCAGCTGGGCCTGCCCGATCGCTTCGTCGAGCACGGAGACCCTGGCAAGCTCCTGGCGCTGTGCGGGCTGGATGCCGCTGGCATCGAGCGCTCGGTGCTCGAGCGATTCGGCGGCACGCTCGCGCTCGTGCGTCCCGCGGTCAACGGCTAGCGGCTGAATCCACGAGCCTCCTGCCGATGAACAAGCCTGCCGACATCCTGCACATCCCCGACACGCAAAGCGAGCCGGATGCACGGCGTCTGGCGATCCAGCGCGTGGGCGTCAAGGACCTGCGCTACCCCCTGCGCGTGGCGGTGGGCGATGAGGCGCAGTCGACAGCTGCGAGCTGGACGCTCGACGTCGCGCTGCCTGCCCAGCGCAAGGGCACCCACATGTCGCGCTTCGTGGCGTGGCTCGAAGGCATCGCCGCGCTGGACGAGCCGCTGGATGCCGCGAGCCTGGCCGTTCAGCACGAGCGCATGCTCGCCCTGCTCGACGCGCACGAGGGCCGCATGGAGGCCGCCTTCACGTTCTTCGTGCGCAAGCGCGCTCCGGTGTCGGGGCTGT
Organism: uncultured beta proteobacterium; assembly: GCA_903834645.1. GTDB lineage: Bacteria > Pseudomonadota > Gammaproteobacteria > Burkholderiales > Burkholderiaceae_C > Rubrivivax. The sequence goes on along the minus strand of CAILKA010000213.1, from coordinate 4,014 downwards.
CGAGCCTGCTCGACTACCAGGGGCGCTGGGTGGTCGAGACCCGCGCGGGCGCGCAGGTGCTGTGGATGGAGGTGGCGGTGCCGGTCAAGAGCCTGTGCCCGTGCTCCAAGGAGATCTCCGACTACGGCGCGCACAACCAGCGCTCGTGCGTCACGCTGCGCGTGCAGCCGCTGAAGGCGCTGGGCTGGCACGAGCTCGTGCGCTTTGCCGAGGAGAGCGCCTCCAGCGAGATCTGGCCGATGCTCAAGCGCCCCGACGAGAAGTGGGTGACCGAGCGCGCCTACGACAACCCGAAGTTCGTCGAGGACCTCGTGCGCGACGTGGCCCTGCGGCTGGAGGCCGACGGCCGCGTGGGCCGCTACGTGGTGGACGTCGAGAACTTCGAGTCCATCCACAACCACTCTGCCTTCGCGCGCATCGAGCGCGTGTGAGCGAGCCGCCCAGGCTCGACGACGCGCTGGCCGCGCGCAGCGCGGGCGCGGCCTGGCTGTCGGTGGCGCTGATGGACGCTCGCAACCGCACGCTGCGCTGGCTGGGCCGCTTCGAGTCCGAGTCGCGGTTGCACGCGCAGCCGCCTGATGGCTCACTGGAGCTGCCGGCGCCGTGGCGCGCCGTCGGGCGCGCGGCCTGGTTCCAGGAGTACTGGGTGGCGCGTCACGTGCAGCGTGCGCGGGGTGCGGCAGGTGAGGCCTGCGCGCCGCGCCTCGCCTCGGTCGAGCCACTGGCCGATGCGTGGTTCGCCCCGACCTCGCCCGATGAATCCGTGCTCCCGCCCTCGGCCGAGGTGCTGCGCGGCTACCTGGCCGGCACGCTGGAGACCACGCTCGAGTTGCTCGAGACGGCCGAGCCCACCGACGAAGGTCTGCACGTGTTCCGGCTCGCCTTGCGCCACGAGGATCAGCTGAGCGAGCGCCTGGCCGCTGCCGCGCAGTGGCTGGGCGTGGCCGCGCCTTCGCCGCAAGAGGGTCTGGGCACCCCGCCGCCGGGGCGGCCCGAGCGCGAGGGGCTGTGGATCCCGGGGCGCCGCTTCCAGGCCGGCACCCCGCCTGGCAGTCACGGCCTCGTGCCGCTCAACGAACGGGGCGGGCAGGAGGAGTCCGTGCCCGAGTTCGAGATCGACCCGCACGCCGTGAGCTGGGCCCGATTCGTGCCCTTCGCCGAGGACGGCGGCTACGACGATTCGCGCTGGTGGAGCCAGGAGGGCTGGGCCTGGCTGCAGGCCACCGGCCGGCGTGCGCCCCGGGGCGTGGAGCAATGGCGCGGCGGCGTCGTGCTCGAGCGCTTCGGGCGGCTGGTGCGGGTGGATGCATCGCAGGCGGCTGCGCATGTGGCCTTCCACGAGGCGCAGGCCTGGTGCTGCTGGGCGGGGCGGCGGCTGCCCACCGAAGTCGAGTGGGAGCTGGCCGCAGCCAGCGCCGGCTCGCGCGGGTTCACCTGGGGCGACGTGCGGGAGTGGGCGGCGGGACGCGCCCGGCTCTGGCCAGCCGCCGCGGGGCTGCGGGTCGCCGGTTTTCGAGCGCCCGACCCCGCACGCGGCCTGCGCGTGCTGCGCGGCGCATCGTCGTGGACCCCGGCGCGCGACCGGCATGTGCGCGCACGCGTCTTCGTCGAACCCGCGCGCGACGCGCTCTTCTGCGGCTTTCGCTCCTGTTCCGCTTGATGCCCCGGGCTTGCGCCGGCGCAACACTGCTCAGGGTAAGCCCGCGTCTGTCAGCACCCTCCGGCCCGTGAAGATTGACGGGTGCCGGCGCCCGCCAGGGGCGGCGGTGTCATTCGATCGCCTCCAAGGAGACTCATGTGAGCGTTTCCCTGTCTCTCACCGTCAACGGCCGCGCCGTGTCGGTGAACGTCGATCCCCGGATGCTGCTCGTGCAGCTGATCCGTGAGCAGCTGCAGCTCACGGGCACGCACGTGGGCTGCGACACCGCCCAGTGCGGTGCGTGCACCGTGCACCTCAACGGCCGGGCCGTGAAGGCCTGCTCGATGCTGGCTGTGCAGGCCCAGGGCGCGGACATCACCACCATCGAGGGCCTGGCCCCCGCCGGCGAGCTGCACCCGATGCAGGCGGCCTTTCGCGAGTGCCATGGCCTGCAATGCGGCTTCTGCACGCCGGGCATGGTGATGTCGGCAGTGCAGCTGCTCGCCGACAAGCCCGGCGCCAGCGAGCACGAGATCCGCGAGGGCCTGGAGGGCAACATCTGCCGCTGCACCGGCTACCACAACATCGTGCGCGCGATCCAGCTTTGCCAGAGCGGCAAGGTTGGCGCGGCGGCCTGATCCGACCGACAGGAGATCGTCATGACCGACATGTCCAATTCGCCCATCGGCAAGCCGATGCAGCGCCGCGAGGACGCACGCTTCCTCACCGGCGCGGGCCAGTACACCGACGACGTGGTGCTGCCGGGCCAGACCTACGCCGCCTTCCTGCGCAGCCCGCACGCCCACGCGCGCATCCGCTCCATCGATCTCGCCGCTGCCAAGGCGGCGCCGGGCGTGCACGCGATCTTCACGGGCGAGGATCTCGCCGCGGCCAAGGTCGGCGGCCTGCCCTGCGGTTGGCTCATCCACAGCAAGGATGGCAGCCCGATGAAGGAGCCCGGCCACCCGGTGCTGGCGCAGGGCAAGGTGCGCCACGTGGGCGACCCGGTGGCCCTCGTCGTGGCCGACACCGCGCTGCAGGCCAAGGATGCGGCCGAGCTCATCGCCGTCGACTACGAGGCGCTGCCCGCGGTGATCGACCTGGCCAGTGTCGAGTCCGCTGGCTCGGCTGTGCACGACGATGTGACGAACAACGTCTGCTACGACTGGGGCCATGGCGACAAGGCTGCGGTCGAGGCAGCCTTTTCGAAGGCGCACAAGGTCAGCACGCTGTCGTTTGCCAACAACCGGCTCATCCCCAACGCGATGGAGCCGCGCGCGGCCAACGCCGCCTATACCCGGCACGACGACAGCTACACCCTGTACGTGGCCAACCAGAACCCGCACGTCGAGCGGTTGCTGATGTGCGCCTTTGTGCTCGGCATCCCCGAGAGCAAGATGCGAGTGATCGCCCCGGACGTGGGCGGCGGCTTCGGCTCGAAGATCTTCCTGTACGCCGAGGAGACGGCGCTCGTGTGGGCGAGCAAGCGCGTGGGCCGCCCCATCAAATGGACGGCCGAGCGCAGCGAGTCGTTCCTGAACGACGCCCACGGGCGTGACCACCTCAGCACGGCCGAGCTCGCGATGGACGCGCAGGGCAACTTCTTGGCGCTGCGCGTGAACACGGTGGCCAACATGGGGGCCTACCTTTCCACCTTCGCCTCCTGCGTGCCGACGATCCTGTACGCCACGCTGCTGGCGGGCCAGTACAAGACGCCTGCCATCTACGCCGAGGTCAAGGCCGTCTTCACCAACACGGCACCGGTGGACGCCTACCGCGGCGCGGGCCGGCCTGAGGCCACCTACCTGGTGGAGCGCATCGTCGAGACGGCCGCGCGCGACATGGGGATGGACCCGGCCGAGATCCGCCGGCGCAACTTCATCACCGAGTTCCCGTACGCCACGCCCGTGGGCCTGACCTACGACACCGGCAACTACGCCGCGCACCTCGACCGCGCCATGGAGATGGCCGACGTGAAGGGCTACCCGGCGCGCAAGGCGGCCTCCGAGGCGCGGGGCAGGAAGCGCGGCATCGGCTACAGCTGCTACATCGAGGCCTGCGGGATTGCGCCGAGCAACGTCGCGGGCGCGCTCGGTGCGCGCGCAGGCCTGTTCGAGGCCGGCGAGGTACGCGTGCATCCCACGGGCACTGTCACGGTGTTCACCGGCTCGCACAGCCACGGCCAGGGCCACGAGACGACCTTTGCGCAGGTGGTGGCGGCCAAGCTCGGGATTCCGGTGGAGAACGTGGAGATCGTTCACGGCGACACCGGGCGCGTGCCTTTCGGCATGGGCACCTTCGGCAGCCGTTCGCTGGCGGTGGGCGGCTCAGCCTTCGTCAAGGCGGTGGACAAGATCATCGCCAAGGGCAAGATG
>CAILKA010000212.1 GCA_903834645.1 uncultured beta proteobacterium | reverse complement strand
GTGGTCGAGCCACCGTACTGGGCGCCGTAGTAGATGCCGGCCAGCATGATCAGCGCGGGCGTGGCGTCCAGCGCGTAGATCGAGGGCAGCAGCATCGCGATCGTCGCCACCGGGCCGAGGCCGGGCAGCACGCCGATCAGCGTGCCCAGCATCGCCCCGAAAAAGGCGTAGAGCAGGTTTTGCAGCGTGAAGGCCACGCCGAAGCCGAGCGCCAGGTTGTTCAGCAGTTCCATCGCTCGCCCCTTACTTGCCGGCCAGGCTGAGGATCGTCGGCCACAGCGGGATCGTCAGGCCCAGGCCCTTGATGAAGATGAGCCACGAGCCCACAGTCAGCACCGCCGCGTTGATGGCCACCTCCACGGGATGGAACTCGTCACCGGCGAAGCTCGCCATGACCACGAGCAGTGGCAGCGAGATGATCATGCCGAGCTTGGGCAGGACGAAACCGAAGACGACCAGGCTCAGGGTGATCACGATGATCGGCCGCCAGGCAAACTTCTCCACCGGGTCGCCATCGGGCGTGTCCACCGTCAGGGACTTGAGGAGCACGATTGCGCCCAGGATGGCCAGGAGCACGCCCAGGCCGAAGGGGAAGTAGCCCGGACCCGGGCGAGCCGCAGAGCCGAAGTTGTAGGCGGTCGCACCCCACGCGAATGCGATGCCTGCAACGATGAACATGAGGCCGGACCAGAAGTCCTTTTGGCTCTTGAGCTTCAAGCGGCGTACTCCTCGAAAGACAACGAACTCCCCGACGCATTCTAGGCAGGGACCTTCCCCCGACGCTCGGGAATCGACCTCGCGCAAACCCTAACCCGCAGGCACCTGTCTGCGGGTGCCTGTTCACGCGTGCGCAGGTGTGTTGCTCAGCACTTCCTCCACCGTCGTCAGGCCCTCGGCCACCTTCATCAGGCCAGCCACGCGCAAAGGGTGCATGCCTTCCTTCACGGCCACACGCCGCAGCGCGGCCCCATCCAGCCCCGGGTGGACGCGCTCGCGCGCGGCGTCGCTCATCACGAGCAGTTCGTACAGCCCCACGCGCCCGCGGTAACCGGTGTGGCGGCATTCCAGGCAGCCCACGGGCCGGTACGGGCGCACACCGCCCCCCATGCGCCAGGGGCTGACGAGCCCTTCCAGGTCGGCGCGCGTGGTCTGCTCGTCGGGCACCTTGCACGCCGGGCACAGCGTGCGCACGAGACGCTGCGCGAGCACGCCGCTCAAGGTGGCCGCGATCAGGTAGGTCGGCACGCCCAGGTCGGCCAGCCGCGTGACGGCGCTGGCGGCGTCGTTCGTGTGCAGAGTGCTGAAGACGAGGTGCCCGGTGAGCGCAGCCTGGATCGCCATCTCGGCCGTGGGCAGATCGCGGATCTCGCCCACCATGATGACGTCGGGATCCTGGCGCATCAGCGCGCGCAGGCCCTCTGCGAACCCGAGGTCCACCACAGGCTGCACCTGTGTCTGGTTGAAGGCGGGCTCGATCATCTCGATCGGGTCCTCGATCGTCGTCACGTTGACGGCCTCCGTGGCCAGCGTGCGCAACGTCGCGTAGAGCGTCGTCGTCTTGCCGCTGCCGGTGGGGCCTGTCACGAGCACGATGCCGTGCGGCCGGGCGATCAGCGCCTGCCAGCGCTGCGCATCATGGCTGCCGAAGCCCAGGCCCGACAAGGGCTTGACCGCGGTATCGGGATCGAAGATGCGCAT
>CAILKA010000211.1 GCA_903834645.1 uncultured beta proteobacterium | reverse complement strand
GTGGCGGTGGCCGCACTGGCCTTCATCGTCCTGCTCAAGGCCTTCGACGCCAAGTTCTGGGGCGTCGTGGTGATGGGCGGCGCGGTCGTGATCATGTTCTTCCTGCCCTGGCTCGACCACAGCCCGGCCAAGTCGATCCGCTACCGTCCGGACTGGCACAAGTGGATGTACGGGATCTTCGTCGTCAACTTCGTGGTGCTCGGGTACCTGGGCATCAAGCCCCCGTCTGATGCGGGCACGCTCGTGTCGCAGGTGGGTACGATCTTCTATTTCGGCTTTTTCCTGCTGATGCCGTGGTGGAGCCGCATGGGCGAGTTCAAGCCCGTGCCCGACCGCGTGACCTTCCAGCCGCACTGATGCGAGGCCGCATGACCATCCTGAAGAAACTCCTGCTGGCCCTGCTTGCCTCGCTGTCCGTCGCCTCGGCACACGCGGCGGCCGAAGGCATTCCCTGGGACACGTTCCCCAAGGAGCGTGTGACCGATCTGCCTGCGCTGCAGCGCGGGGCCCAGACCTTTGTCAACTACTGCCTGAGCTGCCACGAGGCCTCCTTCAAGCGCTACAACCGCATGCGCGACATCGGGCTGACCGATGAGCAGATCAAGGACAACCTGATCTTCACCGGCGCCAAAGTGGGCGACACGATGAAGGTGGCGATGCGCCCGGCCGACGCCAAGGAGTGGTTCGGCGGCGTGCCGCCCGATCTCACGCTGATCGCCCGCTCGCGCTCGGCCGCCGGCAAAGGCAGCGGCTCGGACTACGTCTACACGCTGCTGCGCAGCTACTACCGTGACGAGACCAAGGCCACCGGCTGGAACAACGCCGCCTTCCCCGGCATCGGCATGCCCCATCCGCTGTGGGAACTGCAGGGTCAGCACCGCGCTGTCTACACCGATGTCAAGGACTCGCACGACCCGAAGAAGGTCGCCCAGGTCTTCAAGGGTCTCGAGCCCATCACGCCCGGCCTGCAGGGCAAGGCCCAGTACGACGAGACGGTGGCCGATCTCGTGGCCTACCTGACCTGGATGGCCGAGCCGACTGCGCATGACCGGGGTCGCCTGGGCGTGTGGGTGATGCTCTTCCTCTCGATCTTCTTCGTGATCGCCTGGCGCCTGAACGCTTCGTTCTGGAAAGACGTCAAGTGACGCCCCGCGGCGCCGGTCGCCCGACCGGTGCCGCCTCCACTGGGATTGCCCGACATGATGGTCCTCTACTCCGGCACCACGTGCCCTTATTCGCACCGTTGCCGTTTCGTGCTCTTCGAGAAGGGCATGGACTTCGAGATCCGGGATGTCGACCTGTTCGCCAAGCCCGAGGACATCGCGCTGATGAACCCGTACAACGAGGTGCCCATCCTCGTCGAGCGGGACCTCATCCTGTACGAGTCGCACATCATCAACGAGTACATCGACGAGCGCTTCCCGCACCCGCAGCTGATGCCGGGCGACCCGGTGGCGCGCGCACGCGTGCGGCTCTTTCTCTTCAACTTCGAGAAGGAGCTCTTCTCGCAGGTGAACCTGCTCGAGGGCCGCGGCGTCAAGGCCACCGAGAAGCAGATCGAGCGCGCGCGCGAGCAGATCCGCGACCGGCTGGCCCAGCTCGCGCCGATCTTCCTGAAGAACCGCTACATGCTGGGCGACGACTT
>CAILKA010000210.1 GCA_903834645.1 uncultured beta proteobacterium | reverse complement strand
TACTGGATGCCCCAGGTCATGGGCGGCAGGTACAGCCCGCGGTTGGGGGAGTCGAGCGACACCTCCACCCGCTGTTGACCGTCGTCGGCCACGACCGAAAACTGGCCGCGCACGCAGACCAGGAACTGCTTGCAGCGGCGGTGGGCGTGCTCGCCCCGGACCTCGCGGCCCGGGACGCCGAACACCACGAAATAGCGCATCGGCTGGAAGGGCACATCGCGCAGGAACTCACCTACGGTCAGGTCGCCCCGCAGGTCCATGATCACCGGCATGTTGTGCACCGTCACGTCCTTGACCACGGTGGTGACGATGCGGCTTTCACGGTCGTCGACGGCACGGCGGCGCGCTTCGGTTGCGGGCGCGGGGGCATTGACATAGCCGACGATGGCCGCCGGGTTGCCTTCGACGATGGCTCCGGTGGGCACCGAGCGCATCACCACCGAACCGGGTCGGACGCGGCAATCGCGGGCCAGCCTCACCCCTGCGGCGATCACCGCATTCGCGCCGATGTAGGCGCCGGATTCGACCACTGCGGCGGCTGCGTCACCCTCGGCGTCGGAGAACGCGACGTTCGGGCCGACGTAGACGCGCTCGCCCAGCTGCGTGCCGCTGGCCAGGTAGGCCCCGCTGCGCACCACGCAGTGCGCGCCGAGCACCACCCCAGGCTCCAGATGTGCATGCGCATCCACCGCGGCGCTGGGTGGCAGCGCTTCGGGGAGGTTCAGTGGCGGCGACAGGGATGCGCTGGTATTGGGCAGGTCGCGTGCAGACATCGTGGAAGGCTCGGCCGGTTGGGTTCAAGAGGGGCTCGAGCCAAAGTGTGGCGTCGCAGTTCAGCGGGCAATGCGCGCACGAACGCCCAGATTGGCCTGCATTTCCACCGGCAGCTGATCGCCCAGACGGTTCATGGCCCACACGAGTTCCGGCGAGTGCTTCAGCATCATCCCGTTCGGCAAGGTCTTCAGGAAGAAGCCGCGGCGCTCGACCGGCTCGAAGCCGGCAGCCCGAAGATCGGTCTCCAAGCCGGCCAGGCTGTAGACGCGCTGGTGCCCGACCAGGTGGTCGCGCGGGCTCAGGGTGTCCAGCGCCGGCTGCAGCCCCATCTCGACAGCCAGCCGACGATGCAGCGAATCGCGGTTGGGAACGACCACGATCAGCTCGCCCTCGGGCGTGAGCCATTCGCGCAGTGTGCGCGCCAGCGCCACCGGGTCGTCCACGTGCTCGAGTACGTGCAGGGCGAGCAGCTTGTCGCAGCGCTGTTCGGGTCGGTAGTCCTCGAACATCGCGTGCACGGCGTGCACCTCGGGATGGCGCTCGCGCAGCGGTGCCACCAGGCTGGCCGCGCCTTCGACGACGGTGTAGTGCGCCGCGCACTGCGAGAGGCGCGCCGTGGTGATGCCCTCGCCATAGCCGAGCTCGATCACCCGGTCGGTCGGTGCGAGCAGGCTCTTCAGCCAGCCACAGCAGTGCTCCTGGCAGATGTCCTCGATGAACTTGTCGGGGACCGTCTCGTTCAGGTGGTAAGCAGCGGCAATCCGCTCCAGTTCTTCGGTGGTGGTGTTCATAACAGTGCCTCGGCGAGTTGGAGTCCTTGGACGATCTGATCGTTGAATGAAGCGACGCCGTAGCCCAGCAGGTTGCCTGTGAGCCAGACACCCGGCAGTGCCAGCGCCAGCGCCTGGCGGGCCTGCTCGGCAGCGTCGATGGCAGCCTGCGTCGGTAGGCTGATGGCATTGCGCGCTGTGACGCACTTCAGCACCTGGACGCCGGTCGGGTCGCCGACCTGCATCAGGGCGCGAAGCTCCTGCGCCAGTGCCGCTTCGGCGGTCTGCCCCGGGTACAGGGCGGCCAGGCGCTCGGGGCTGGCCTCCACGGTCACACGGTGATATTCCGCGTCGCGGCCCGCCAGCGCATCCTGGTCGCTCAGACGGTAGCTGGCATGGTCATCGTCGACCACCATCAGGCAGCCAGTAGGCCGCCCGATGCTGCTCACGCGCACCTGGAAGAAGGCCACCACCACCGATGCCGCTGGCTGCGCGGCCTGCGGCGGCAAGTCGAGCAGGGCGCGGCAACGCTCGGCGGTGAGGCCTAGGGCTGCGCCGGCCCGGCCGGTGTGGCTGCCGCCGGCGGTGTGCAGGCGCAGTCCGGATCCGTCCGCTTGCATGCCGAGCAGGGGATCGTGGTCCAGGACGACGCAGGGGTGAGCCTGCAGACGAGCCTGCAGGTCGGCCACCAGCTGTCCGACGAAGCCGCTGGGCGTGGTCCAGAACGGATACTCCTGCAAGCCAGTGGGCTGCCCAGCCAGGGCTGCGCGCAGGGTGTCCGGATAGAACAAGGGTGCCCACGCCGCGCGGTGGTAGCGCGCCAGGAAGCCGTCGGATCCGACGCCCATCAGCTTGCGCACGAAGGGCTCGATCGCCTGAGCATGGAAAGGATCGCCATGGCAGCGCTGCGCAGCCTGCGCATAGCTCAGCGTGTCGTAGGGGCCGGGCTCGGTCTTGTGGCTCGGGTGCCGCGGATCCCCGGCCGGCAGGCCGTCGGGACCGGGCAGGCCCAGGCCGGACAGCAGGTCGAGCCGGTTGGCGATCAGGTAATCCGGACCGATGCGTCCACCGACCTGGCATTCGGGTGTCGGCACGCGTTGCAGCGCGCCTTGCTTCTCCAGCCAACGCCAGGCGAGGTGACCGAAGCGTGTCCAGTCGTTGCGGACATTGCTGCGGTAGTGGTGCAGATCGTCGTCCGGAGTCGCCGAGCGCACCTGCTCCAGCATCACCATGCCAATGTCGTAGCCCTGGCCTTGCAGCCGCATGCCGGCGAAGTGCGCGCCCAGCGGCTTGGCGTCGGAGCACAGCCGCACCC
>CAILKA010000209.1 GCA_903834645.1 uncultured beta proteobacterium | reverse complement strand
GTAGCGGTAGAAGCGCTCGATGTCGTTGCCCTTGTAGGTGGAGCCGTCGCCCCAGATGTTCACGCCGTCCTCGCGCATGGCCACGACGAGCGCGGTGCCGGTGACGGCACGCCCCAGCGGCGTGGTGTTGAAGTAGGTGGCGCCACCCGTGGAGATGTGGAAGGCCGCGCACTGGATCGCGGCGATACCCTCGGCCACGAGCTGCGCGCGGCAGTCCACCAGGCGTGCGATCTCGGCGCCGTAGGCCCGCGCCTTGCGCGGGATCTCCTCGTAGTCGCTCTCGTCGGGCTGGCCGAGGTTGGCCGTGTAGGCGCAGGGGATCGCACCCTTGGCGCGCATCCAGTGCACGGCGGCGGAGGTGTCCAGCCCTCCGGAGAAGGCGATGCCGACGCGTACGCCGACGGGCAGGGACGGGAGGATGACTTGGCTCATGGTGGCAGCAGGTTCACGGGAGCGCCGGATACACGCGAAGGGTGCGGGTAGGGATCCCGGGTCGGCGCGAGCCGCGATTATCGGCGCGCAGCGACAATCCGGTCTCGCGCGCTGCCCCTGACCGACCCGACGGGCGAGGCACGCCCGTCCGCCCCTTCGCACGATGTCCGCAACCGCTCCCACCCCCTTCATCCTCGCCGGCGTCATCGGCTGGCCCGTGGCGCACTCGCGCTCGCCGCTGCTGCACGGCCACTGGATCGCCGAGCACGGCCTGCGCGGCGCGTACGTGCCGCTGGCCGTGGCACCGGGCCGGCTCGAGGCGGCGCTGCGCGGCCTGCCCGCGCTGGGCTTTGCCGGCTGCAACGTGACGATCCCGCACAAGGTCGACACGCTGCGTCTGGTGGACCGCGTGGAGCCGCTGGCGCGCCGCATCGGGGCCGTCAACCTCGTGGTGGTGGCCGCCGACGGCACGCTGGAAGGCCGCAACACCGACGCCTTCGGCTTCGTGCAGAGCCTGCACGAGTCGCAGCCCGGCTGGCGGGCCGACGCCGGCCCGGCCGTGGTGCTGGGCGCCGGTGGCGCGGCGCGGGCGATCGTCGCCGGGCTGATGGATGCCGGAGCCCGCGAGATCCGCCTGCTCAACCGCACAGCCGCTCGGGCTGAGGAGCTTGCAGCCGACCTGCAAGGCACCGGCGGCGGCTGCCGGCTGCAGGTGCTGCCCTGGGAGGCACGCCACGACGCGTTGACTGGCGCAGCGCTGCTGGTGAACACGACGAGCCAGGGCATGCATGGGCAGGAGCCGCTGGAGCTGCGGCTGGATGCCCTGCCCGCAGGCGCAGTCGTGTGCGATGCGGTCTACGTGCCGCTGGAGACGCCGCTGCTGGCCGCAGCCCGCGCCCGCGGCCACCCCGTGGTGGACGGCCTGGGGATGCTGCTGCACCAGGCGCGGCCGGCCTTCGAGGCCTGGTTCGGCGTGCAGCCGCAGGTCACGCCGGCGCTGCGTGCGAAGGTCGAGGCGACGCTGTAGCGTGGCCCTGCTCGTCGGGCCGGGCCTGGCAGCCCGGAAGCCGTCGCAGCCTCAGGCCCCCGCCGCCTGCACCACCGCCCCCACGCCAGATGCGCCTCCCAGCCCCCAGCAGGCCTGGATCAACGCCTGCACTCGCGACGCACCGAGCACGGGGTCGGCCTGGCCGTGGAACTTGGCCTCGAGCGCGGCGTCGCTCATCGGGCGGTCCACCGAGCCGATCGCATGCTCGATGAAGAGGTGCAGCTCGCGCCCGTCACGCAGCACGGCACGCACGTCCGCCTGATCCTCGGCGATCGCGGTGTCCACCGTGGCACGCACCTTGCGGCGCAGCGCCACCACCTGCGGATCGTTCACCACCGCATCCGAGAACTCGCCCTCCCCCGCGCGGCCGTGGATGAGACCGACGGCGCAAGCGTGGTAGATGCTGAATTTGGCCGCCAGGCCGTCGGCGGGCTCGGCCTTGCCGCACAGTTCCAGCACAAGCGGGTGCACCTTGAGTTCCAGCCGCTCGATGTCCTCGGCGCGCACGCCCTGCTCGCGCAGCTGAGCGCACGCGTCGATGCCCGGGTGCACGACGATGCCGCAGGCAAAGGGCTTGTAGGTGTTCAGGCTGATCTCGAAGCGCTCGCCCAGGGCCTCGGTGGCCTCGCGCCAGTCGGCCTTGGTGGAAACGACCTGGACGTAGCCCCGCGGGGCCTCCAGGGCGCGGGCACTGGCGGTGAATCCGTGCTGCGCCATCAGTGCGGACATGAGCCCCGCACGCGCGGCTGCGCCGGGGTGCAGCGGCTTGGTCATCGTGCCGAACTGCTCGCGCAGGCCCACCGGTTGCGACGCCGCGATGCCCAGGGCCATCGCGGTACGCGCAGGGTCGAGCCCGAGCAGGCGGGCGCAGCCGGCTGCCGCGCCGATCGAGCCCGTGGAGCCGGTGATGTGCCAGCCACGGTCGTAGTGGTCCGGGTACATCAGGTTGCCCAGCCGGCACGAGACGTCGATGCCCAGCACGAGCGCGTCGATGACCGCGCGGCCGCTCGCACCCGTCACCTCGGCCAGCGCCAGCAGTGCCGAGGCCACCGGGCCAGCCGGGTGGATGACGGTCTTGAGGTGCGTGTCGTCGAAGTCGAAGGTGTGCGAGGCGATGCCGTTGACAAGCGCGGCGCTGGCCATGTCCACCCGCTCGGCGCGACCGAGCACCGTGGCCTGCGCGGCCGGCTGCAGCATCTGCACCGCAGCGAGCGAGGCCCGCACCGACTCGTGCCGGGCCGCGCCCACCGCGCAGCCCAGCCAGTTCAGGAAGGTGCGGTGCGCCTCGTGCTCGACCGCATCGCTCCAGCCGCGCGAGGGGTGGGTGGCGACGAAGTCGGCCAGGATGCGCGTGATAGGCGGAGCGTTCGGGTCGGCGGAGATCGTGGTGTTGCGGGCCATGGCAGCGGTGATGTCGGCGGTCGGTACGGAAGGTCCGCGGCTCAGGCGTCGAGGTCGATCTTGCGATCGCGCGCCACGCGGGTCCAGCGCGCGATGTCCTCGCGCACGAAGGAGCCGAACTGGTCCGGGTTCATCGGCCAGGGCTCCACCGCTTCGGCAGCAAGCTTGTCGCGCAGGTCGCCGCCTTGCAGCGAGGCGTTGAGCGTCTCGTTGAGCCGCGCCAGGATCGGCGCAGGCAGCCCGGCGGGGGCCACCACCCCGTACCACTGCAGGGCGTCGAAGCCCTTGAAGCCGGCCTCGATCATCGAGGGCACATCCTTGAGGGCTGCATGGCGCGCAGCACCCGTGACGGCCAGGGGCCGCACGCGGCCCGAGCGGATGTGTGGCAGGGCTGCGGCGAGCCCGGGGAACATG
>CAILKA010000208.1 GCA_903834645.1 uncultured beta proteobacterium | reverse complement strand
TGGCCCTGGCGCTGCGCTGCGTGGCGCGCATTCACGTGACCCAGCTCGTGGCCCAGCAGTGCGGCCAGTTCGGACTCGTCCTGCAGCGCCACCATGATCCCGCGCGGGATGCCCATCGCTCCCCCCGGGAAGGTGTAGGCGTTCACGTAGTTGGCGTTCACGACGCGCATGCTGTAGGGCATGTCGCGCCGCTGGACTGTGGCGCGCAGCCGCGTGCCGACCTCGCTCACGTAGGCGTTGAGGGCGCCGTCCTGCACTGCGCCGAGATCGGCGGAAAACTGGTGCGGCGCCTGTTCGCGATCGACCGCACGTTCCATGGACTCGCTCATGCCCACGACGATGCGCTGGCCGCTCACGGGCGAGGTGGCGCAGCCCTGCAGCGCTGCGGTGGCCGAGGCAGTGGCGCTGCTCATGGCCAGCAGGCGCATCGTGTCGCGTCGTGTCAGGCGATTGCGGCGCAGTCGCTCGGCCAGGCCATCGAAAGGTGCGGCAGCCGCCGCGCGTTCAGGGTGCGACATGAGACTCCTCCTGGCACACAGTATGCGTCGCCACCCCGCGCGGCCTGGTCCGCGGGGTTGCGCACAATCCGTCCTTCAGCCATGAATGCCTCTGCAGCCGCCCCCGAACAATGGTGTGTCCGAACGACCGACACCAACGTCGTCGTGCTGACCATTCCCGGCCACCTGAGCCGCACACGATCCTTCGACGTCGATGTGCAGTTGCGCGTGCGCCTGCCGGTCGCCTCGAGAAGGCCGGAGCTCGGCCTGAGCCTGGAGATCGACGGCTCGCTCCAGTGGAGCCGCACTATCGCAGGCAGCATGCCGGGCGAGGTCGACACGTTGGAATACCACTGTCGCCTCAGGCTGGAGCCGGGCCGCGACAGCCGGCTGCGTGCCCGGGCGACCGCGCGTCAGTGTGCGCTGGTGTCGCTGAGCCTGTCGGCCGTGGAGGAGCGCGGCTGAGCGCGGCCGGCTTGCCCGCCCCTGCACCTGGCGCAGGGGGCAAGCCCGTGTGCCAGCTCCCGCAGATCGATCCAGGCCGGTGCACCTGCCGGCGCCCGTGCATCAGGCAAAGGGCGGCTCGTTGCTCCAGTCGAAGAACCCGGGCAGGTCGTGGCTGACGCGGTCGGGCCATTGCGGCTCGCGCTTTTCGAGGAATGCGCCCACACCTTCTCGGACATCCTGCGCCTGCCCGCGTGACTGGATCGCCCGGCTGTCGAGCCGGTGCGCGGCCATCGGGTGCTCGGCGCCGGCCATGCGCCACAGCAGCTGCCGCGTCATCGCCACCGACACCGGTGCGCTGTGGCGCGTCATCTCGTGGGCGAGCGAGCGCGCGGCCGGCAGCAGGTCCTCGGGCTCGTGCACTGACCGCACGAGGCCCCGCTCCAGGGCCTCCTGCGCGCCGAAGACGCGCCCGCTGATGCACCACTCCAGTGCCGTCTGCATGCCCACCAGGCGCGGCAGGAACCACGACGAGGCGGCCTCGGGCGTGATGCCGCGGCGCGCAAACACGAAGCCGAAGCGGGCCTGCGTCGAGGCCAGCCGCACGTCCATGGGCAGCTGCATCGTCGCGCCGATGCCCACGGCTGCGCCGTTGATCGCGCCGATCACGGGCTTGAGGCTGCGAAACATCCGCAGCGTCACCTGCCCGCCGCCGTCGCGGTAGACGTCGCCCGCGCGGCTCGCCTCGCGCCGGGCGTCCTGCCGCTTCGCGTAGTCGAAGGTGTCACCCGCGGACGAGAGGTCTGCTCCCGCGCAGAAGGCGCGCCCGGCTCCGGTCACGATGACGGCGCGCACGGCATCGTCGGCGTCTGTCAGGTCGAAGGCGGCGATCAGCTCGTCTCGCATGCGCGCGGTGAAGGTGTTGAGCTGCTCGGGGCGGTTCAGGGTGAGGGTGGCCAGGCCGTCCTCGATGACGCAGGTGAGGGTTTCGAATGGGGCTGGAAGGGTGGTCGTGGAGGTCATGGGATTCGAGGGGGGGTGGCCGTGTCGTGATGATGCCCGTGCTTCATGGGTGGCACGGCATCTGCTTGTCTAGCCACAGCGGCGCTCCTGCCGCACCATATTGGAGACACCCCATGATCCGTCGCACCTACCTGGTGCTCGGCGCGGCCCTGGCCGCGCTGGGCGCTTCTGCCTCCCACGCACAGGCCGCGCTGGATGAGATCCTGGCCAGGAAGGCGATCACCATCGCCATCCCCACTGACTTCCCGCCCTATGGTTTCGTCGGCACTGACCTCAAGCCCCAGGGACTCGACATCGACATGGCCAACTACATCGGCGCCAAGCTCGGCGCCCGGGTGGAGCTGGTGCCGGTGACGAGCGCCAACCGCATCCCGTATCTGCAGACGAAGAAGGCGCACCTGGTCATCTCCACCCTGGGCAAGAACCCGGATCGCGAGAAGGTGATCGACTTCACGGCCGCCTACTCGCCCTTCTTCCAGGCGGTCTTCGCCTCGAAGTCGCTGAACGTGAAGTCCTTCGGCGACCTGGCCGGCAAGACGGTGGCCGTCACGCGGGGGGCCATCGAGGACATGGAAATCACCAAGCTCGCGCCGCCTGCGGCCGACATCAAGCGCTTCGAGGACAACAACGCCACGGTCTCAGCCTTCGTGTCCGGCCAGGTGCAGGCGATCGCCACCGGCGCCTCGGTGGCGGGCAACATGATGCAGCGCAACCCGCAGCTCAACGCGGAGTACAAGCTGCTCATCAAGGACTCGCCCAACTTCATCGGCGTGGCCAAGGGCGAGGACAAGCTGCGCCTGCGGGTCAACGAGATCATCGCTGCCGGCAAGGCCGCGGGAGACCTGGACCGGATGGCGCAGAAGTGGCTCGGCCGGCCCGCTGGCGACCTGCCCAACTGACGTGCGTACGCGGATGCCCGTGGGTGGCATCGCGGTGATCGCTGCCGAGGGCCCGCGATGGTGAGCCTGGACTTCCAGGCGGTGCTCGTGGACTGGCCGCTTCTGCTGCGCGGCGTGGCCGCCACCATCGCGCTCACGGCCGTCTCGGCCGTGGTCGGCCTGCTCGTGGGCGTGCTGTGCGGCTGGGCACGGGCCTGGGGGCCGCGAGCGTTGGGCCTGGCGGTGGCCGCCTACGTGGAACTGGTGCGCAACACCCCCTTCATCGTCCAGCTGTTCTTCATCTTCTTCGGGCTGCCGAGCCTGGGCGTGCGGCTTTCTCCGGAGGCGGCATCGGTGCTGGCGATGGTCGTGAACCTGGGGGCCTACGCGGCGGAGATCGTGCGTGCGGGCATCGAGGCCACGCCGCGCGGCCAGATCGAGGCCGGGCTGAGCCTCGCGCTGAGCCGCGCGCAGGTCTTCATCCGCATCGTGCTGCCCCCGGCCCTGGCCCGAGTGTGGCCGGCGATGGTCAGCCAGATCATCATCGTGATGCTGGGCTCGGCCGTGTGCGGGCAGATCGCGGCGCAGGAGCTGTCGTACTTCGCCAACCTCATCCAGAGCCGAAACTTCCGGGCTTTCGAGGCCTACATCGTGGCTGCGCTGCTGTACTTGGTTCTGGCCATCTCGCTGCGACAGCTGCTGCGCTGGGTGGGCGCGCGCTACATCTTCGGGCGATAGGGG
>CAILKA010000207.1 GCA_903834645.1 uncultured beta proteobacterium | reverse complement strand
CGAACTCCTGGATCACTTTGGTGGAGGAGGCTGGATTCGAACCAGCGTAGGCGTAAGCCAACAGATTTACAGTCTGCCCCCTTTAGCCACTCGGGCACCCCTCCACGCGGAACCCGCGATGCTAGCACACTTTCAGGCGGCCGACCACCAGTCTACGCAGCCGGCGGTGGCGAGGAAGTGACTGCCCTCGGCCATGAAGCCGCGCTGGAAGTCGTGCGCGGGGTGACGGGTGCGCCAAACCGGGGCGCCCGGGGCGGGGCCGGCGGCCTCGTCGAAGAAGGCCTGCGCCCGCTTGCCCCACAGCAGGAACGCGGGAGGCTCGTCACGCGCACAAAGCACTCTGACTATATCGGAAGTGAGTGCCTGCCAACCACAATCCTGGTGGCTGCCGGCACGGCCGAGTTCCACGGTGAGAACCGGGTTGAGCAGCAGTGCCCCCTGGCGCGCCCAGCCGTCGAGCCGGGCGTGCGCCGGCGGCGTCCAGCCCGGGCGATCGGCCGCGAGCACCGCAAAGATGCGGCGCAGCGAGGCCGGCCGGCCGCGCATGGCCGAGAAGGCCAGGCCATCGGCATGGCCTTCTGTGGGGTAGGGGTCCTGGCCCAGGATGACCACCCGCACCGCAGCGGGCGCCACCAGCCGCAGTGCCCGGAACGGATCGGCAGGCGCAATGGGGAGCGAACCCGAGACCGCACGCACGGCCTGCACCACGGCCGCGCGGCGCGCGGCGGTCCAGCCGAGCAGCACGGCAGCCCACGGCGCGGGCAGCGTATCGAAGGCGGCGATGAGGTCGTCGGCGGTCATGCGGTGGTGGAAGCGGCCAGCCGAGGGTGGGCATGCCCACGGCCGCGCCCTGATGGGCCGTGGCTCAGCTGTCGAAGAGCGTGCGCAGCGCCACGCCCGGATCGGGTGCTCGCATGAAGGCCTCGCCCACCAGGAAGGCGTGCACGCCTGCTGCGCGCATGCGGGTGACGTCGGCCCGCGAGAGGATGCCGCTTTCGGTGACAAGAAGCCGCTCGGGCCCGACGTGACCGAGCAGGCCCAGCGTGGTGTCCAGCGTGACCTCGAAGGTGCGCAGGTTGCGGTTGTTCACGCCCACCAGCGCGGTCTTGAGGGCCAGGGCGCGCTCCAGCTCGGCCGCGTCGTGCACCTCCACGAGCACGTCCATGCCCAGACCGTGCGCGCAGGCCTCGAGCTCGGCAAGCTGCGCATCGGACAGGCACGCGACGATCAGCAGCACGCAGTCGGCTCCCATCGCGGCGGCCTGCGCCACCTGGTAGGGGTCGACGAGGAAATCCTTGCGCAGCACCGGCAGCGTGCACGCGGCGCGGGCCTGCTCGAGGAACGCCGTGCTGCCCTGGAAGAAGCGCTCATCGGTGAGCACGCTCAGGCAGGCCGCGCCTCCCCCCTCGTAGGCGCGGGCGATCGCGGCCGGATCGAAGTCCTCACGCAGCACACCCTTGCTCGGACTGGCCTTCTTCACCTCGGCGATGACACCAGCCTGGCCGGCGGCCAGCCGCGCACGCAGCGCTGCCTCGAAGCCACGCGGCGGACCGTCGGCCGCGCGGCGAGCGCGGGCCTCTTCGAGCAGGCTCGCGTGGCTGCGCAGCGCGCGCGCCGCGGCAATCTCCTCGTGCTTGACAGCAACGATGCGGGCGAGGATGTCGGAGGCCATCGTGGAAGTCGGCGCCTGGGCGCGCAGATGAGGCGGTGAAAGGTCCGGGGCCGGGAATGTGGGCTCAGGCGGGCGCGCGCAACCGGTTCGTCACGCTGACGAACTGGCTCAGCTTGGCCAGCGCCGCTCCCGAGGCCACCGCCTCGCGGGCGCGGCGCACCCCCTCGGCCACGCTCGGGGCCACTCCGGCACAGTACAGGGCGGCGCCGGCGTTGAGCAGCACCACGTCGCGCACCGGGCCGTCCTCGTTGGCCAGCGCGCGCTGGATGCAGCCCACCGATTCCTGCGTATTGGCCACCCTGAGCACGCGCGAGTCGTAGACGGGCAGCCCGAAATCGCTCGGGTGCACGACGTACTCGCGCACCTCGCCGTCCTTGAGTTCGCCCACCATCGTCTCGCCCGACAGCGAGATCTCGTCCATGCCGTTCATGCCATAGACCACCATCACGTGCTCGCTGCCCAGACGCTGCAGCACGCGCACCTGGATGCCCACGAGGTCGGGGTGGAAGACGCCCAGCAGCTGGTTCGGGGCGCCGGCCGGGTTCGTCAGCGGCCCGAGGATGTTGAAGATCGTGCGCACGCCCAGCTCACGGCGCACCGGGGCGGCGTGCTTCATGGCGCTGTGGTGGTTGGTCGCGAACATGAAGCCGATGCCCGTCTCGGCCAGGCACTGCGCGATCGCCTCGGGCGAGAGGTTGATGTGCACGCCCAGGGCCTCCATCACGTCGGCCGAGCCCGAGGTGGAGGAAACGCTGCGCCCGCCATGCTTGGCCACGCGCGCGCCGGCGGAGGCGGCCACGAACATCGAGGCGGTGGAGATGTTGAAGGTGTGCGAGCTGTCGCCGCCGGTGCCCACGATGTCCACCAGGTGCGTGCGATCGGCCACCGGCACGGGCGTGGCGAACTCGCGCATCACTTGCGCCGCGGCGGCGATCTCGCCGATCGTCTCCTTCTTCACGCGCAGACCCATCGTGAGGGCGGCGATCATCACGGGCGACATCTCCCCGCTCATGATGCGGCGCATCAGCGCCAGCATCTCGTCGTGGAAGATCTCGCGGTGG
>CAILKA010000206.1 GCA_903834645.1 uncultured beta proteobacterium | reverse complement strand
GTCGCCGGAGTGCTCGGGCAGGTACTGCACTTGCACGCTGCAGCTGAATTCGGGTCGGGCCATGGGCGCGGATTCTAGAATCCGGGCGATGTCTGCCTCACTGCCTGGTGCGCACGCCGCCGGATCGATGCCCGCGCAGGGCTTTCGCATCGCCCCGTCGATCCTGTCTGCCGACTTCGCGCGGCTGGGCGAGGAGCTCGGGCGCGTCATCGCCGCGGGCGCCGACTGGATCCACTTCGACGTGATGGACAACCATTACGTGCCCAACCTCACCTTCGGCCCGGCGGTGGCGCAGGCGCTCAAGCCGCACTGCGTGCGCGCCGACGGCACGAAGGTGCCGCTGGACGTGCACCTGATGGTGCAGCCCGTGGACGCGCTGGCACAGGCCTTCGCGCGCGCCGGGGCCGACCTCATCAGCTTTCATCCGGATGCCAGCACGCACGTGGACCGCACGCTGCAGCTCATCCGTGCCGAGGGCTGCCGCGCCGGGCTCGTCTTCAACCCGGCGCAGCCGCTGGACGTGCTCGAGTGGGTGATCGACAAGGTCGATCTCGTGCTCGTGATGAGCGTCAACCCCGGCTTTGGTGGCCAGGGCTTCATCGGCTCGGCGCTGCGCAAGGTCGCCCAGGCGCGCGCCCTGATCGAGGCCGAGCGCGCGCGCAGCGGGCGCGACATCGCGCTGCAGGTGGACGGCGGCATCAAGGTCGACAACATCCGCGCGGTGGCCGATGCCGGTGCCGATACCTTCGTGGCCGGCAGCGCGATCTTCGGGCAGCCGGACTACGCTGCCGTGATCGCGGCCATGCGCGCGCGGCTGGCGGCCTGAAGGCGGGGGCGTCGCACCATGGCGCAGGCCCTCCCGCCTCCGGGCATGATCGCGTGCGAGGACATCGCCTCAAGCCCTGCCTTCACGAGGCTGGCCGAGGTGCTTGGGGTGCGGCACGACCTGCGCTACGCGGGCACGGACAACTTCAGTGGCCGCGTGCTCTATGCAGGCCTGGACTGCGCGTGGATCCGCACCGAGGCCGCGCGTGGCCTGGAGCAGTCGGCGGCCTGGCTCGAAACACGGCGCCCGGGCTGGCGCATCCTCGTGCTCGATGCGCTGCGCCCGCAGCGCATCCAGGAGGCCATCTGGGCCGACGTGGCGGGCACCGACGCGGCGCAGTGGTTTGCCAACCCCGCCCAGGGCTCGATCCACTCCTTCGGCATGGCGGTGGACGTGACGCTCGTGGATGCGCACGGGCACGAACTCGATATGGGCAGCGGCTACGACGAGATGAGCCCGCTGTCGATGCCCTCGCTGCACGCCGAGCATCTGGCGCTGGGCTTGCTGAGCGCCGAGCAGATCGCCGCCCGCGGCTGGCTGCACGCAGCCATGACCCGCGGGGGCTTTGCGGGCATCTCCAACGAGTGGTGGCACTTCGACCACGGCGACCGCGTGGTGGTGCGGCGCGAACTGCCGCGGGTGTGGTGAGGCCCTGAGACCCGCAGGGCCGCTCAGGGCCCTTCGGCCAGCGGCCCGCGCAGGGCGTTCGCATCCAGCGGCTGGCCGCGCGCCACCCAGTCCACGAGCGCGTGCAGCGCCGGGATGGCGCGCGCCGCTTGGGCGTGGTTGACCATCGCCACGAAGGCCCAGGGCCGGCCCTGCGGGTCGGGCACGATGCCCGCCAGCGAGGCCACGTTGCGCAGCCCCCCGGGCTTGAGCCGGGCGCGGCCGGCCGCGGGGCTGTCGCGCAGGCGCACGGCCGCCTCCACGCCCACCACCGGCATGCTCATGTGCAGGTCGCTCCAGTAGGGGCTGGCATGCGCCACGGCGATGGCCTGCGCGAGCTGGCGCGGGGCGATGCGCTCGCTGCGCGACAGGCCCGAGCCGTTGTCGAGCACGACGCCGGCGTGCCCGATGCCGTTTGCCTCCAGCCAGTCCCGCACCACCGCGTCGGCGCGCGTGCGCGTGGACGCCTGTGGCGCGAGCCCGGCCGGCGTGGGCGGCGCGTTCACGCCCAGCAGCAGGAAGAGCAGCCGCGTCTGCGGGTTGTCCGAGCGCTTGTTCAGCCCGCGCAGCACCTCGCCCCAGGGCCGCGACTCGCGCTGCGCGAGCACGCGCGCGCCGGCGGGTGCCCCCGCCTCGCGCACGCGGCCCGACCAGCTGCCGCCCAGCCGCGCCCACCATGTGCCGAAGGCCAGGCCCGCCAGGCGCGTGCGCTCCACGAGCGAGAGCTCAGCGCGCGCAGTGCACGCGCGCGGGAAGGTGCCGCGCAGCCCGATCACGACCCGATCACCGGCATCGCGCACCGTAGGGCGCTGCCAGCCCGTGCTCCAGCGCGCGCAAGTCCCGTCCACCAACTGCAGCCCGTCGCTCTCGAAGGCCACGCCGTCGATCTGCGGCACGGTGCGCGCCTGCCACGAGTCGGTGCCCGCGCGCAGCTCGATGCCCAGCAGGCTGCCGTTGAGGTGCAGCGCGTCGGGGATCACGTTGTAGGGCCACTCGGGCGACTCGTCGAAGGGCGGCACGCCGACGTCCTCGCGCGCAGGCGTGAAGAGGGTGCGGTCGAGCACCAGGTCGCCCGCAATCTCGTGCACGCCTTGCGCGCGCAGCTCCTCCAGCAGCGCCCACAGCTGTGGCCACCCGAAATCGGGGTCGGCCCCGCCGCGCAGCACGAGATCGCCGCGCAGCACGCCGTCGACCACCGGGCCGGTGGCCAGCAGCTCGGTGCGGCTGCGCAGGTTCGGGCCGAGCCGATCGAGCGCGACGATGCTCGTGAGCAGCTTGATCGTCGAGGCGGGCTGCATCGGCAGCTCGGCGCGGTACGACCAGGTGCGCGCCAGGCCCGCCAGCGGGATCGCGATCGCCCCGAGCGCATCGGGCGGCACCTCGGCACGCGCCAGGGCTGCGCGCACCGGCTCGGGCAGAGCCTGCGCCTGTGCCGGACCGGCGGCCGCCAGCAACACCACCAGCACCAGCCCGGTCAGCCCGGTCAGCCGTGTCAGCCGGGCCACGCCGGCCGCTGCAAAGCGGGCAAGGCAGTGGGGCGCGTGCGGCATGGCCCGGATTGTGGCCGAGCGCCGAGCCCGTAACATCGGCAGGCCTCCCATGTCTCCCACCTCCCGCCTGTCGAGCGCTTCCACCCGTGCGCGGTCCCTGGCCCTTGCGCTGGTGTGGGCCGTGGCGGCGCTGGGCGGGTGCGCGGCCTACCGGCCGGCCACGACACCGGGAGGCGTGCCGATCGTCGTGCACGACAACGCGCTCGGGCAGGACAGCCGCGTGCTCTTCCTCGTCATCCACTACACGGTGGCGAACCTGCCGCTGTCGATGAAGATCCTGCGCGACGGCGGGCAGGTCTCGGCGCACTACCTCGTCTCCGACGAGTCGCCCCCGCGCATCCACCGCCTCGTGCCCGAGGAGCGCCGGGCCTGGCACTCGGGCCCGAGCCACTGGCGCGGCCACTCGATGCTCAATGCCAACTCCATCGGCATCGAGATCGTGCACCCGGGCTTTCGCGACACGCCGCAGGGGCGCGAGTGGCCGCCCTACCCGAGCGAGCAGGTCGAGGCGGTGGTGGCGCTCGTCAAGGACGTCGTGCGCCGCCACGGCATCCGCCCCGAGCGCATCGTCGGCCACAGCGACGTGCTGCCCCAGCACAAGCAGGATCCGGGGCCGGCCTTCCCGTGGAAGCGGCTGGCCGACGAGGGCCTGATCCCCTGGCCCGACGCGGGCCGCGTGGAGGTCTACCGCGCGAGCTACGAGGCGCAGCTGCCCGACGTGGCGTGGTTCCAGCGGGCGCTGCGCACGCACGGCTTCGAGGTGCCGCAGCACGGCGAGCTCGATGCGGCCACGAGAAACGTCCTCGTGGCCTTCCAGATGCGCCATCGGCCCATGCGTTTCGATGGCGTGCCCGACGCCGAGACGGCGGCGCTGCTCCATGTCCTGACGGCCCCCCGGCCCGTACCCCGATGACGACCTCCCTGCCTCGGCGAAGACTTCTGGGGGCGGCACTTCCGGCCGCCTGGGGCCCCACTCTGGGCGCTGCCGCGCGTGCCGGCGCCTGGCTCGGTGGTGCGGGCACTGCGGCTGCGTCGCTCGGGCTGTCGGGCTGTGCCGCCACGGCTCCCACGGCGGCACCGGTGCAGCCAGGCCCTGCGCCAGGCGCCGATCGCGCGGGCGCGGCCTCCGCGGCTGCGGACGAGCCGCCCGCGGCGCCGCGCGAGCTGCGCGCGGCCTGGGTGGCCTCGGTGGCCCACATCGACTGGCCCACCCGCACCGCGCTGGCCGCCGCCGACCAGCGCCAAGAAGCGCTGGCCATCCTCGATCGCGCGCAGCGCATGGGCCTGAACGCGATCATCCTGCAGGTGCGCCCGGCGGCCGATGCGCTCTACGCGTCTGCGCTCGAGCCCTGGAGCGAGTACCTCACGGGCGAACAGGGGCGCGCGCCCTCGCCCGCCTACGACCCGCTGGCCTTCTGGGTCGAGCAGGCGCATCGGCGCGGGCTCGAACTGCATGCCTGGTTCAACCCCTACCGCGCGCGCCACACCACCGCGCGCACCGCGCTGGCCCCGCCGCACGTGGGGCTCGTGCGGCCCGAGTGGGTGCGCACCTATGGCGAGATGCTGTGGATGGACCCGGGCGAGGAGGGCGCGGCCGCGCACACGCTGGCGGTGATGACCGACGTCGTGCGCCGCTACGACGTGGACGCGGTGCACATCGACGACTACTTCTACCCCTACCCGGTCACGCGCGAGGGCGCCGAAGTGCCCTTTCCGGACGAAGCAGCCTGGAGCCGCTACCGCGCCGCGGGCGGCTCGCTCGGGCGCGAGGACTGGCGCCGTGCCAACGTCGACAACCTCGTGCAGGCGATGTACCGCGAGGTGCACCGCATCAAGCCGCACGTGCGCGTGGGCATCAGCCCCTTCGGCATCGGCCGGCCCGACCGCCGCCCGCCCGGCATCCAGGGCTTCAGCCAGTACGACAAGCTCTACGCCGACGTGGAGCGCTGGCTGCAGGAGGGCTGGCTCGACTACCTTGTGCCGCAGCTGTACTGGGCCATCGACCGGCCGGCGCAGGCCTTCGGCGTGCTGCTGGACTACTGGCTGGCGCAGAACACGCGTGCGCGCCACATGTGGGCCGGCCTGTACACGAGCCGCGTGGGCGCCCCCGAGAGCGCACGCGCCTGGCCCGCGCGCGAGGTGATCGACCAGGTCGCGCTCACGCGCACGCGCGCGAACGCCACCGGCCACGTGCACTTCAGCATGGTGGCGCTGATGCAGGATCGCGAAGGGCTGGCCACATCGCTGCAGCAGGGCGCCTACGCCGAGCCGGCGCTGGTGCCGGCCACACCCTGGCTCGGCTCCGAGCGCCCGGCTGCGCCACGCCTGTCGCGCGCGGGTGCCGCGCCTGGCGTACGCGCAGGCGCCGGGCCCGGTTCGGTCCCCGTGGCGTGGGCGGTCTGGCAGCGCGTGCAGGGGCGCTGGCGCTTTGCGGTGCAGCCGGTGCGTGCGCGCGATGCGATGAGCGTGCTGGCGCTCGAGGAGCCGCTGCAAGGGCTCGCCCCCGATGCGCAGGCGATCGTCGTGAGCGCGGTGGACCGGCTGGGCCACGAGAGTGCGCGCGTGCGGCTGGGCGCGGCGTGAATCGGCGTGACGTGGCCTGAGGCGGCCTGAAGGAATCGACGATGCATCAGACCGGCACCGAGACCCCGGCGACGCAGCACGCGCAGCTCGATCGCCACGACAGCCGCGCACTGGTGGCGGCCATCGCCGGGGACCAGTCGCGCGCCGTGCAGGCCGTGCTCGAGGCCGGCCCGCTGCTCGCGCACGCGGTGGAGGCGGCGCTGCCGCGGCTGCGCGCGGGCGGGCGCCTGCTCTACGCGGGGGCCGGCACGAGCGGGCGCCTGGGCGTGCTCGACAGCGTCGAGCTGCTGCCCACCTTCTCCTGGCCCAGCGCGCGCGCCTGCGCGCTCATGGCTGGCGGGCCGTCGGCGATGTACCTCGCGGTGGAGGGCGCCGAGGACGACCGTGAGCAGGGCGCGCGCGACCTGCTCGCCCTGGCCCCGCAGCCGCACGATGTCGTGATCGGCCTGGCGGCCTCGGGCACCACGCCCTACGTGCTGGGCGTGCTGCAGGCTGCACGCGAGGCCGGCGCGCTGACGATCGGGATCGCCAACAACGCGGGCACGCCCGTGCTCGCCGCGGCCGACTGCCCGGTGCTGCTGGACACCGGGCCCGAGGTGGTGTCGGGCAGCACGCGGCTGAAGGCCGGCACGGCGCAGAAGATTGCGCTCAACACGCTGTCCACGGCGCTCATGGTGCGGCTGCACAAGGTCTACGGCAACCTGATGGTGGACCTGCGCGCCACCAACGCCAAGCTGCGCGCGCGCGCGCTGCGGCTCACGCAGCTTGCCGCCGGAGCGGACGAGGCATCGGCGCGCGCGGCGCTGCAGGCCTGCGAGGGCCACGTGAAGACGGCCATCGTGATGCTGCGCGCCGGGCTCGACCCGGCGCAGGCGCGCGCGCGGCTGGAGGCGG
>CAILKA010000205.1 GCA_903834645.1 uncultured beta proteobacterium | reverse complement strand
GCCTGGTATCCGGTGCGCAGCTCCGTGCTGCAGCCGGGGTAGAAGGCAGCGGCCAGCGAGGGCTTGACCGGGGCGTTGCGCACTTCGGGGTGGTTGAGGTTGGTGGCCGCCAGCACGGTGCTGCCTCCGTGTGACCAGCCCAGCAGCCCGACGCGCCGCGGGTCCACGCCCGGTTGCGCGGCCAGCCACTGCAGCGCGCCGAGGGCGTCGCGGCGGCGGTGGGTCTGCGTCACGCGGCGGTTGCCGATGCGCTGCGTGCACAGCTCGCGCTCGCCGCGCGGGGTGAACGAATCGGTGACGAGCACGCTCACGCCCTGTTCGTTGAGCCAGGCCGAGTACTCGCGCATGCGCTCGGACAGGCGCTGGCCGCTACGCGCGTAGGGCCCGCCGCAGCCGTGCAGCAGCACGAGGGCCGGACGAGGTGCCCCCTGGGCGGACGGGTTGGCGGCAGGGAACCAGAAGGCCGGCAGGCGCACAGGCTCGCCTGCTGCGTGATCGAGGCTCGGGACTTCCACCTGTTGCAGGTCACGCCCGGCGGCCGGTACATGCCAAGCTGCGGCCAGGCTCGCAGCAAGAAGCGCGAGAACCAGGCGGCCCGCAGCGGGGCGCCCAAGCTGCCGCACTTCAGCGCCCGCCTCTCGTACAAACAGATGATCGCCCGACATCAGATCGATTGTTCCACTTGCCCACGCACCAGGCTCAACGGCCTGCCAGGGAATACCCGAGCGCACGTCGGCGCACAGCGGTGCACAGCGGCCTGTAGGCCCGTATCATCACCTAGCGCCTCCATGAACCCGCCCCCTCCATGACCGAC
The DNA here is from genome assembly GCA_903834645.1 of uncultured beta proteobacterium. Taxonomy (GTDB): domain Bacteria; phylum Pseudomonadota; class Gammaproteobacteria; order Burkholderiales; family Burkholderiaceae_C; genus Rubrivivax. Next base: position 4,435 of record CAILKA010000205.1, on the reverse strand, counting down.
CCTTCCGCCCGCCCCGATGATCTTGGCACCCTGGCTGCCCAGGCGGAGCAGGCGGCCGTTGCGCACGCGGCGGGCGCCACCATGGCCGGGGATCAGGCGCAGGCCGCGCGGGCGCGGCGCGCCCGCCACCTTCGATGGGGCCTGGTGCTGTGGCTGGCGGCCGCGGCGCTGTGGGCGTGGCAGCTGCGCGCTCAGCTGATGCACGGGAGCCTGGCCCAGGACGACCTGGCAGCCCTGATGGCTCAAGCCCGGGATGAGGTGGACGCAGCGTGGAAGGCCCAGGGGCAGTTGCCGGCCGCGCTTCCCTCCCCTGCGCTGGCGGTGGCCATCCGCTACGAGGTGGTGGATGCCACCGCGAATCCGCCGGTGTACCGCCTCGAGGGCGAACTCGGCCCCGCCCGCCAGACCTGGACGAACGCACGATGAGTCGCCGCCCTGCGCCCATCCCGCTACGGGCCGCCTCCCGCGGCCGCACCGCTTCGGCTGCGGGCTTCACCCTTCTGGAGCTCAACATCGCGCTGGCGATCGTCGCCATCCTGGCCGCCCTGGCCGTTCCCGCCTACCAGGACCACCTCGAACGCGCGCGACTGGCGGGCGTGATGCTGCAGATCGACGCCATCCGCACGAAGGCGCAGGCCCACGTGGCCAGCCGCGGGCTCGACCTGTGCGATTGGCCGGCGACCCCAAGGGGCGCAAGGAGTACCCCCGACATGGACGCGTTGGCGCAAATCGTCCGCGAGGGCGTCCAGGCGCTCGACCCGACGGGGCGGACCTGGCCGCCGAACATAAACGGTCTCCTACCGGGCAAGCCACCGATCGGACCCACGATGCAGATCGTCGGCAAAGGGCCGAACGCCCGCCGCGTGCACCTGCTGCGCGCGGAGCTCGAGCGCGCGGGTCTGATGGTTCATCTGGCGATGGACCGGCCCACTATCACGGCGTTCCAGGTGCGGCTCGGGCAGCCCTGTCACTGACGGCGGACGCCAGCGGCGTGCCGCCGGTGTCCAAACTCAAGTCACCGCAAGCCAGGAACCTCTCCACGCTTCACCGCTACCGCGCGTGCGCCCGCTGGATGCGCTGCAGCAGCTCCTGGGGTTCAGCAGGCTTGACGAGAAAGTCGGCGAGGGATCCGCCGGCCCGCAGCGCGGCGACGTCTCCCGCACGCGCCGGTGGCAGCAGCACGAGCGCGGGCAGGCGTGACCACGCCACGGCCACGCGGAACTCGCGCAGAGCGGCAGCCGTCTGCTCGAGGCTGTAGCCATCGGGCATGTCGCCGACGATGAAGGAGATGGCCTCGTCGCGGTGCAACAGTTCCTGCGCGGTGGCAGGGTCGTGGCAGCTGTGCAGGCGCATACCGAGGGACTCCACCGCGTGCGTCAACTGGCGCGTCAGCTCGGCATCCTGGGTGACCAGCATCATCGCCTGGCCGCCAGCCAGCTCGGGCTCGGGGGCGGCCACCGTCCCCTCGGGGAGTTCCACGCCGTGGTGGCGGGCCAGCTCGGGCCAGAACCCCGGACCCACCGCAGCCACCACCTCGGCCACGGTGGTGTCGCCAGACAGCACGCGCTGGCTGCCCGAGACCGCCATCGACTTCAGGCCGCCGCTGCGCAGGCCCTCCAGCACGGACAGCCTTCGCTCGCCGACGGACACGGCCTCGCGCAGCGCCGGGTTCATCTCCAGGATGTCGACGATGGGTAGGCGGCCCTGGTAACCGGTGAAGCTGCATGCGCGGCAGCCGGCGGGGCGGTAGACAGGCCGGTTGCGGGTGACTTCCAGGTAGTGCCGCTCCACGGGCGTGAGGGGATCGGCCACCGGCGTGCGGCACTGCACGCAGAGCATGCGGCACAGGCGCTGCGCCACCACCACCGCCAGCGAGTCGGCAAGGATGGTCGGATCCACGCCCAGGTTGAGCAGGCGCGGGATGGACGTGACGGCATCGTTCGTGTGCAGTGTCGACAGCACGAGGTGCCCGGTCAGCGCGGCCTGGGTCGCGATCTCCGCGGTCTCGGCGTCACGGATCTCGCCGATCAGGACGATGTCGGGGTCCTGCCGCAGGATCGAGCGCAGCGCGGAGCCAAAGCTCATGCCGGCCTTGTCGTTGACCTCCACCTGGGAGGCGCCGGGCAGGCGGAACTCCACTGGGTTCTCCACGGTGATGATGTTCACGGACGGCAGGTTGAGCTCGGCCAGCATCCCGTACAGTGTGGAGGTCTTGCCGCATCCGGTGGGGCCGGTCATCAGCACCAGGCCTGAGGGGCGGGCCACGGCCCGCCTCAGGGCCTGCAGCGCGGCCAGGGAGAAGCCAGCCTGGCCCAGCCGGTAGATCCGGCCCTGGTCGAGGAACCGGAGCACGAGCCGCTCGCCGCGGCTGGCCGGCAGCGCTGACACGCGCAGGTCGAACTGGCGGCCGGCCAGCACGATCGACATGCGGCCGTCCTGCGGCACGAGGTGCTGCGTCGGATCCATCGCGCAGCGCGCCTTGAAGTGGCGCAGCAGCGTGACGCCCACCGTCTCCTGCAGCATCACCAGGCGGCGGAGTTCACCGTCGACCCGGATGCGCACGATGTAGGCGCCCAGGTGCGGCTGGATGTGAAGGTCCGAGGCCCGCTGCGCCACGGCCGCTTCCATGAGGGCTCGCGCCAGGCGGTGGAACTCGCTGTCTTCGGCGTCCGCAGCACCCTGGGCAGGCACCGCCTCGCGCGCGGCCTGGGTGCTGTAGGCCACCACCCGCGCGTCCTCCAGGAGCATGGGAGCGGCGAGCCGCCACTGAACCGGACGCCCGGCCAGGAAACGCGCGCGCTCGAGCACGTCGGCGTCCTGCGGGTCAGAGGTGGCCACGATCAGCACGCCAGCCTCCTCGGCCAGTGGCAGCAGGCCCTGGCTCTGGCAGAAGGCCGCCGGCAGTGCCCCGAGCGCGTCAGCCTCGATCGATCGGCCGATCAGGGGCCCGGCGGCTGGCACACCGAAGGCGGGAGCCAGGCGCTCGGCGAGCGCGTCGGGGTGCAGCGCCAGCACACGGCTGAGCGCTTCCCAGGTGGGCGCCAGGCGGCCGGTCCAGTCGAGCCTCTCCAGGCCCGCGTGGCCCGCGAAGGTGCGCTGCACCGCCGCGCGCAGGCGCTCTTGGGGAGTGGATGCCGCGTTGTCAGTCACGGCCCCATGATAGGGGACGGGCCCGGGTTCAGCCGAGCCATGCTCAGGCAGTCCGCATAGGCCCCGTCTCGCCAGGCATAGCCGCGCATGCGGCCCTCCTCCTGGAAGCCGAAGCGGCGGTACAGCGCGATGGCCCGCGCGTTGTCGGCGAACACCGTGAGCTCCACGCGCAGCAGGTTGGCCCAGCGGTCGGCGTGGTCGAGCAGCGCCTGCATCAGCGCGCTGCCCGCGCCCTGCCCGTGTACATGAGCGGCCACCGAGATGCCCAGCCCCATCGCGTGGCGGCGCCGCCACACGGCGCGGGGCTCGTGCAGGCTGGCCAGGCCCACGGGCTGTCCTTCGCGCACGGCCACGAGCGAGACCTCGCCGCTGCCGGCCTTGTTGGCGGCCAGGCGCTCGCGCCACATCTCCACGCTTGGGTGCGGCATCTGCAGCAGCTGCGCGAACACGGCGGGGTCGGCCATCCAGGCGGCCACGGCCGGCGCATCGTCGGGGTGGGCGCGGCGGATCGTGAGGGCTTCGGTCTTCATCGGGGCTCTCCTTCAAGGGTGGGGAAGGCTGGAACGAAAAAGGCCCGCTGGGTAAGCGGGCCTTCGGGGGTGGCAGCTCGGCTGCCGGAGATGTCGCGCGGGCCCGCTAGGGTGGTGAGGGATGCATGACCTGTACGGCCGTGCAGACGCCCACCTGGAAGGTGTGGGCGATGGACAGCGACAGGCACACGGTGCGCGACATGTGGATCAGTGTCGAGAGCGAGGCGCTCGGCGTCAAGACCCGCAGGGGATGGCGCGTGTCGGCGCCGCCACACCGTCGCCTGGGGCTTGCGGGCGCCACTACACCCGGCGGATCGGCCCGGGGTAGGCGGCCACCACGGCATCGGCGGTGAGCAGCGTGATGCCCTCCACCTGCGCCTGGGCGACGAGCAGGCGGTCGACAGGGTCTCTGTGGAGGGGGGGAAGGTCCAGCACGGCAGCGGCGTGCGCGCCCGTGATGGGAAGCTCGGTGTAGCCGTTGTCGAGCAACCCGCGGCGCAGCACACGAGGATCCACTGCGAGGTCGGCGCGACCGAGGCCCATCTTGATGGAGACCTCCCAGATGCTGGCCGCGCTGAACATCAGCTCGTGCCGTGGGTCCTGCAGCAGCCGGCGGGTGGCGGGCTTGAGCCGCGAGGGCTCGCCGGCCGCCCACAGCAGCATATGCGTGTCGAGCAGCAGCTTCACTTTCGAGCCGCCCGGCTCGGCTCGCCAAAGAGGGCGACGATCTCCTTCTCGCCGAGCCGGTCGAAGTC
>CAILKA010000204.1 GCA_903834645.1 uncultured beta proteobacterium | reverse complement strand
GCGGCCCAGTCGAAGAATCCCTTCGTCGCCGCCGAGCGGATGCCGTTGAGGTTGACTGAGATGAGGCGTAAGGCCAAGGGAGTCCTTCGGTGAGTGCAGGGCCGGCCGACTTGCTGGCGCAGGAGTTCGTGGCCTTTTGCGTGCGCGCAGGGGTGCTGCGCTTCGGGGAGTTCCGGACCAAGGCCGGCAGGCTGTCGCCTTACTTCTTCAACGCCGGGCTCTTCGACGACGGCGACAAGCTCGGACGACTCGCCGGATTCTATGCACGCCGGCTGCTGCAGTCGGGCCAGGAGTTCGACATGCTCTTCGGCCCGGCCTACAAGGGCATCCCGCTGGCCGCGGCGGTGGCCATCGAGCTCGCACGGCTGGGCCGCAACGTGCCCTATGCCTACAACCGCAAGGAAGCCAAGGATCACGGCGAGGGCGGGGTGCTCGTGGGCGCGCCCGTGGCCGGGCGCGTGCTCATCATCGACGACGTGATCTCCGCAGGCACCTCGGTGCGCGAATCGATCGGCCTCATCCGCGCAGCCGGCGCCACACCGGTGGGCGTGGCGATCGCGCTGGACCGCCAGGAGCGCGCCACCGAGGGCGGCGTGGATGCGCCGTGGTCGGCGGTGCAGCAGGTCAGCGGGCAGCTCGGCCTGTGGGTGTCGGCCATCGCCACGCTCGACGACCTGCTGCGCTTCCTGGCCACCACCGACGATGCAGGCCCGCGCCAGCACGCACAGGCGGTGCAGGCCTACCGGGCACGCTACGGAGTGGAGAACGCATGAGAAGCCCATCAGTCACGTGGAGAGGCACCCGCGGCGCGGTGTCAGCGGCCCTCCTGGTCTGCGCGGCGGCGGGCCTGCCGGTTGCCCATGCCCAGGGCGCCGCGATCTACACCTGCGAGGACGACAAGGGCCGGCGCATCACCTCTGACCGCCCCATCGCCGAGTGCGTGGCGCGCGAGCAAAAGCAGCTCAACCGAGACGGCTCCCTGCGGCGCACGGTGCCTCCCGCCCCCACGCCCGAGGAGCGTGCCGAGCAGGAATTGCGCGATCGCCGGGCCGCCGAGGCCCGGGCGCTTCAGGCCGACGCCGTGCGCCAGGACCGCACCCTGCTGCAGCGCTACAAGGCGCCCGAGGATCACCAGCGCGCGCGCGTGGCGGCGCTGGACGTGGCGCGCACGGCGATGGCGGCCACCGACCAGCGGCTCGCTGGCCTGGCCCAGGAGCGCAAGCAGTACGCGCAGGAGGCCGAGTTCTACCGCGGCCGTGCGCAGCCGCCCAAGCTGCAGCAGAGCATCGAGGCGGTGGAGACCGCGATGGCCGCGCAGCGCTCGGTGGCGCAGAACCAGCGCGCCGAGCTCGACCGCATCAACCGGCTCTACGACATCGAGCTCGATCGGCTCAAGCAGCTCTGGGCGGGTGCGCCTCCGGGCTCGCTGGGGTCGATCACCAGCGTGCGCGCCACGCCGGCTGCGGCCTCGAGCCCGGCGGCCGTGCCCGCGGCAGCTCCGGCGCCCGCGCGCAAGCCCTGAACCGCCCGCGCCCGGCCGGCTAGGGCTGCGCCAGCCGTCGGCGCAGGATCTCGCCCGCCTGGGCCGGATTGGCCTTGCCCTGGCTCGCCTTCATCACCTGCCCGACGAGGGCGTTGAAGGCCTTGTCCTTGCCCGCCTTGAACTCCTCGACCGACTTCGGGTGGGCGGCCAGCACCTGGTCCACCAGCGCCTCGAGGGCGCCCGCGTCGCTCATCTGGCGCAGCCCCATCTGCTCGATCAGGCGATCGACCCGTGCGCCCGCGGGGGCGGCTCCTTCCTGGGCCCCCTCGTCGCCCGCCGTCCACAGCGCCTCGAAGACCTGGCGCGCGCCGCTGTTGGACACGGTGCCGTCGGCCACGCGCCCGATGAGCGCTGCCAGAACCGTGGCCGGCACGGGGCAGGTCTCGATCGAGAGCCCTTGCGCGTTCAGCCGCTTGGCCACTTCACCCATCAGCCAGTTGGCCGCGAGCTTGGCCCAGGCGGCCGCCTCGCGCGCGCCCCCCGGCAGCGCCAGGCAGGCGTCGCGCAAGGCCTCGTAGTAGCGCGCAAAGGGCAGGCTCTGCGTCATCATCGCTGCGTCGTAGGCCGGCAGGCCGTCGTCGCGCTGGAAGCGCTCGGCCATCGCCGCGGGCAGTTCGGGCATGGCCTGGCGCACGCGCGCCACCCATTGCGGGCCGATGACGAGCGGGGGCAGGTCGGGGTCGGGGAAGTAGCGGTAGTCGTGCGCGTCTTCCTTGGTGCGCATGGTGCGCGTCTCGCCGCTGTCGGGGTCGAAGAGCACGGTGGCCTGCGCGATGGACAGGCCGTCTTCGAGGCGGTCGATCTGCCACTGCACCTCGAAGTCGATGGCCTCCTTCAGGAAACGAAAGGAGTTGAGGTTCTTGATCTCGCGCCGCGTGCCGAAGGGCGCGCCGGGGCGGCGCACGGAGACGTTGGCGTCGCAGCGAAAGCTCCCTTCCTGCATGTTGCCGTCGCAGATCCCGAGCCACACCACGAGCGCGTGCAGCGCGCGCGCGTACTCCACCGCCTCGGCCGAAGAGCGCATGTCCGGCTCCGACACGATCTCCAGCAGCGGCGTACCGGCCCGGTTCAGGTCGATGCCCGACATGCCGTGGTAGTCCTCGTGCAGGCTCTTGCCCGCATCCTCCTCCAGGTGCGCGCGCGTCAGGCGCACGCGCCGCGGCTGCCCCTCGAGCAGGAACTCCACCTGGCCGCCTTGCACCACCGGGATCTCGTACTGGCTGATCTGGTAGCCCTTGGGCAGGTCGGGGTAGAAGTAGTTCTTGCGCGCGAAGACGGAGACCGGCGCCACCGTGGCCTGCACGGCCAGGCCGAAGACGATGGCGCGCTCGACCGCGCCGCGGTTGAGCACCGGCAGCGTTCCGGGCAGCGCGAGGTCCACCGCGCAGGCCTGGGTGTTGGGCGCGGCGCCAAAGCGCGTGGAGGCACCGCTGAAGATCTTGCTGGCGGTGGACAGTTTCGCGTGCGTCTCCAGGCCGATCACGACCTCGAAGCCGCGCACGAGAGGAGCCTGGCTCATGGGGGATGCTCTGCTGGCGATGCGCCGCTCAGGCCCCGGGGGGGCGGCGCAGGTGGAAGTCGGTGGCCTGCTGCAGCGCGTGCGCGGTGTGCAGCAGCTCGCCCTCGCGGAAGTAGTTGCCCACGAGCTGCAACCCCACGGGCAGGCCTTGCGTGCCGAAGCCCGCGGGCACGCTCATGCCGGGCAGCCCGGCCAGGCTCGCCGGCAGCGTGAAGATGTCGGCCAGGTAGCTGGCGATCGGGTCGTGCGCCTGCGCCCCGAGCTCCCACGCGACGGTGGGCGCCACCGGGCCGGCGATCACGTCGCACTGCCCGAAGCAGGCCTGGAAGTCGTCGGCGATCATGCGGCGCAACTTCTGCGCTTGCAGGTAGTAGGCGTCGTAGTAGCCGTGGCTGAGCACGTAGGTGCCGATCATGATGCGGCGCTTGACCTCCGCGCCGAAGCCCTCGGCGCGCGTCTTGCGGTACATGTCGGCGAGGTCGCCGTGGTGCGCGGCGCGGTGGCCGAACTTCACGCCGTCGAAGCGCGAGAGGTTCGAGCTCGCCTCGGCCGGGGCGATGATGTAGTAGACGGGAATCGACAGCTCGGTGCGCGGCAGGCTCACGTCCACGAGCGTGGCGCCCAGGCGCTCGAGCTCGGCCAGCGCGGCGCGCACGGCGTGCGCCACGTCCTGCGACAGGCCTGCGGGGAAGAATTCGCGCGGCAGCCCGATGCGCAGCCCCGCCAGCGGGCGGCCCGCACCGGCGCCTTCGCGCGGGGTGTGCAGCTGCGCCACGTAGTCCACGCTCGGCTGCTCCACGCTCGTGGCGTCGCGCGGGTCGAAGCCGCCCATGGCCGACAGCAGCCACGCGCAGTCCTCGGCCGAGCGCGCCATCGGGCCGGCCTGGTCCAGGCTCGAGGCGAAGGCGATCATCCCGTAGCGCGAGCACACGCCGTAGGTGGGCTTGATGCCGGTGATGCCGCAAAAGGCCGCCGGCTGGCGGATCGAGCCGCCGGTGTCGGTGCCGGTGGCCGCCGGTACGAGCCGGGCCGCCACCGCGGCGGCCGAGCCGCCGGAGGAGCCGCCTGCCACGCGGTCGCGGCTCCAGGGGTTGCGCACCGCGCCGAAGGCGGAGTTCTCGTTGGACGAGCCCATCGCGAACTCGTCGCAGTTGAGCTTGCCCAGCATCACCATGCCCGCGCCCGGCGCCCCACCGGGCTCGCCTGCGCCCAGGCGGGCCACCACCGTCGCGTCGTAGGGGCTGCGGTAGTCGGCCAGCATGCGCGAGCCGGCGGTGGAGGGCAGCTCGCGCGTGACGAAGATGTCCTTGTGCGCCACGGGCACGCCAGTGAGCGCCCCGGCCAGGCCCTGCGCGCGCCGCGCGTCGGCCGCGCGGGCCTGCGCGAGCGTGACCTCGCGGTCGATGCTCAGGAAGGCGCCCAGGCCGGCGTCGGCCTGCGCGCGCGCGAGCAGCTCGCCGGCCAGCTCCACTGCCGAGCAGCGGCCCTGCGCCAGGCCGCTTGCGAGCTCGGCCACGCCGGCTTCGTGCAGCGGGGCCGTCATTCGATCACCCGCGGCACCAGGTACAGCCCGTCCTGCACCGCCGGGGCGCTGCGCTGGTTGGCCTCGCGCGCGTCGGTTTCCGTCACGGCGTCCACGCGCAGGCGCAGCTGCACGGGCCGCACCGCCGCCAGCGGGGTGTAGAGGGGCTCCACGCCGCTCGTGTCGACCGCGCGCATGCGCTCGACGATCTCGAAGAAGCCGTTGAGCTGCTCGAGCGCGGCCGCGCGCTCGGCCTCGTCGAGCTCGAGGCGGGCGAGCTCGGCGATGCGCTGCACGTCAGGGAGGGTGAGGGCCATCGGGGTCGCGAAAGGGGCTGCGTCGCAAGGGGGGCTGCATGGGCCGGCTCGCCTGGGCGGAACGGCCTGCACAGGGGTGTGGGTCGGTTATTATCCCTGGCTTGACCGAGATCGGCCCGCTTGGGCTTGCCGGCTTCCTGCAGCCGACGAGCCCGTGGCCCGCGGGATTCACCCTCCCGGCGCCCCACCTTCCACGGCCCCAACGCATCCGCGGCGGCCCGCCCCGCCCGCACCCCGGAACATGTTCGGCTTCCTGCGCAGCTACTTCTCCACCGATCTCGCGATCGACCTGGGCACCGCCAACACGCTGATCTACGTGCGTGGCAAGGGCGTCGTGCTCGACGAGCCGTCGGTGGTGGCGATCCGCCACGAGGGCGGCCCTCAGGGCAAGAAGACGATCCAGGCCGTGGGCAAGCAGGCCAAGGCGATGCTCGGCAAGGTGCCCGGCAACATCGAGGCCATCCGGCCCATGAAGGACGGCGTGATCGCCGACTTCACCGTCACCGAGCAGATGCTCAAGCAGTTCATCAAGATGGTGCACCCGCGTTCGATGATGCGGCCCAGCCCGCGCATCATCATCTGCGTGCCCTGCGGCTCGACCCAGGTCGAGCGCCGCGCCATCCGCGAATCGGCGC
>CAILKA010000203.1 GCA_903834645.1 uncultured beta proteobacterium | reverse complement strand
GCAGCGGGATGTCCTCGCGCCGCTCGCGCAGCGGCGGCAGGCGCAGCCGGATCACGTTGAGCCGGTGAAAGAGATCCTCGCGAAACACGCCCTGGCGCACGCGCTCTTCGAGGTTCTGGTGCGTGGCCGCGATCACGCGCACGCTCACCCGGAGCGACTGGTGGCCGCCCACGCGGTAGAACTGGCCATCCGACAGCACGCGCAGCAGCCGCGTCTGCAGGTCGAAGGGCATGTCGCCGATCTCGTCGAGGAAGAGCGTGCCGCCATCGGCCTGCTCGAAGCGGCCGCGGCGCAGAGTCTGCGCACCCGTGAAGGCGCCGCGCTCGTGGCCAAAGAGCTCGGATTCGAGCAGGTCCTTCGGAATCGCGGCGGTGTTCAGGGCCACGAAGGGGCCTTGTGCCCGCGGGCTGTGCTTGTGCAGCGCGCGCGCCACCAACTCCTTGCCCGAGCCGCTCTCGCCGGTGATCAGCACCGTCACGTGGCTGGGCGAGAGGCGGCCGATCGCGCGAAACACATCCTGCATCGCCGGCGCCTGGCCGAGCATTTCGGGCATGGAGGCCTGGCCCGAATCGCTGATGGCCTCGCGCACGCTCTCCTGCAGCGCGCGCTGGATCAGCTCCACCGCCTTGGGCACGTCGAAGGGCTTGGCGAGGTATTCGAAGGCCCCGCCCTGGAAGGCCGACACGGCGCTGTCCAGGTCGGAGAAGGCGGTCATGACGATCACCGGCAGCGCGGGCAGCCGCGCCTTCACACGTGCGAGCAAGTCGAGCCCGGATCCGCCGGGCATGCGGATGTCGCTCACCAGCACCTGCGGGCTGTCGCCCTCGTCGAGTGCGGCGATCACGTCGCGCGTGTTGGAAAAGCTGCGCACGGCCAGCTGCTCGCGGGCCAGGGCGCGCTCGAGCACGAAGCGGATCGACTGATCGTCGTCGACGATCCAGATGGGTTTCATGCGGCTGCGGCTTCCGGTTGGGGCACAGGCAGGATGATCGTGAAATCCGTCCGGCCCGGGACGCTCTCGCAGCCGATCGTGCCGTGATGCTCCTGCACGAAGGTCTGCGCCAGCGTCAGCCCGAGACCGGAACCGCCATCCCGGCCGCTCACGAGCGGCTGGAAGATGTATTCCCGGATGTCCTCGGGCACGCCTGGGCCGTTGTCTTCCACATGCAATTCCAGTGCCAGTCGGTGGCGCACGCGCTGGATCGTCACCTGGCGCGCCGCCCGCGTGCGCAGCACGATGCGCGCTTCCCCGGCGGCGATGCGCTCGGCCAGCGCCTGGCAGGCGTTGTGGACGATGTTGAGCACGGCCTGGATCAGCTGCTCGCGGTCACCGCGAACTTCGGGGATCGAGATGTCGTAGTCGCGCACGACGGCCAGGCCGCGCGGAAACTCGGCGAGCACGAGCGCGCGCACATGCTCGCAGACCTCGTGGATGTTGACTGCAGCCACGCTGCGTGCGTGCCGGTGCGGGGCCAGCATGCGGTCCACCAGGGCCTGCAGCCGGTCGGCCTCGCGGATGATGACCTGCGTGAACTCGGCGAGCTCGGGCGCCTCGATGTCCATCGCCAGCAGTTGCGCCGCACCGCGGATGCCTCCGAGCGGGTTCTTGATCTCGTGGGCGAGGTTGCGCACGAGCTCCCGGCTCGCGAAGGCCTGCCCGCGCATGCGCTCCTCGCGCCCCTCGCGGCTGCGCTGCTCGAGCTCGATCATCTCCACCAGCACGTGGCCCGGCTCCTCGGTCTGGCTGACGATCACGTGCACGGGCAGCGGCTCGGGCTCGTCGAGCGTGGCGCGCCAGAGGTGCCCGTCGAAGCGGCCGGTGGCCACCTCGTTGGCCGAGACCGCGCGCAGGGTCTCGCGCAGCGGGGTCGGATCCACCAGCCAATCGAGGGCGCTGGCGCGCAGCAGCAGGCGCCGCGACTGGCCCATCGTCGTCTCGAGCACGCTGTTGACAGCGAGGCATCGCCCATCGGGCTCGGCCAGCAGCACCATCGTGCCCAGCAGGTCGTAGGCTTCGAAGGCGCGAGCCAGGCGCTCGCCCAGAGGCTGCACCGGCGGGTGTGCGACACCGGCCGGGGAGCCGGGTCCGAATCCCGGCAGGGGCGCGGGGAGCGGCCCCGCCGGGGGCGAGGCCTCGCTGCTCACGGTGCGAGCTTGGCGATCTCGCGCTTGAGCGCGGCCACGTCGACTTCCTTGCGCGCAATCGCGGCGCGCATCTCGGCCACCCGCTCCTGGTAGCGGGCGTAGTTGCGCTCATCGCCGCGGCGCTCGGGCTCGCCGTTGTTGAACTCGCGCCGCAGCGTGGCCAGCCGCTCCTCCTCGCGGCGCAGCTCGGCCTCGAGGATGCGACGGGCATCGGCGTCGCGCGCGCGCTGGGCGGCAGGGTCGACGCGTGTCTCG
>CAILKA010000202.1 GCA_903834645.1 uncultured beta proteobacterium | reverse complement strand
GGCTCGTGCTCTTCGATTGGATGCGCCAGAGCCTGGACGGGGCCTCGCGCATTCGCGCCGAGCACGTGCGTGTGGAGGGGCTCATCAATGCGCAAGCCCTGATTGCTGCGGTCAATCCTGCCATCGAGCCTGAGGGTGAGCGCGCGCTCGGGGGCTTGTCGGTGCGATGGTCCAGCCGGCTCGTGGCGGGTCCGCAGCCGCTGTTTGGCCAACAGCCCGAGCCCGGCGCCGCTGCCGAGGGATGGCAGGCCGCCCTATACGAAGTCACCGTGAGCGGCAGCTATGCCGCGGGCTCCGGTACACCCGCTCCCGTACCCATCGAGTTCAAGGCACTGCGCTCCGGTACCCTGCAAGCCGGCGCGGGAGCCATGCCGAGACCATGAACCGCACTGTTCGGGCTGGCGGCCGGCGTTCCAACCGCTTCGAGGGCTTCACGCTGATGGAAGCTCTCGTCACGCTGGTCATCGTCTCGGTGGTCAGCTCCCTCATCTGGCAGGCGCTTGCGCAGACTGCCCGTGTGGAGCGGCTGCTCGATGCGGGTGCGTTGGAGCCCCAGACGGACGCACTGCGCCTGGAGTGGGTGCGGCGCGCGATCGAGTCACTCACGCCGCTTGCGCAAGACGATTCGAACCGCTTCCAAGGATCGGTCTCGAAGATGACGGGCTTCGCCAGTGACGTGCCAGGCTGGCCGACCAGTCCGGCTGCATCGTTCGAGCTCGAACTGGTGCACGACGAACCCCGTCGCACCGGCGAGCTCGTGCTACGGCTGGAGGGCGATGCCGATACGCCCGCGCGCGCTGCCATCACGTTGGCTCGATGGCAAGGCGGGCCGGGGGCGCTGCAGTACCTGGGGCCTGACGGCAAGTGGGGAGACAAGTGGCCGCAAGATGCGGTGTCGGGCACACCGCGCGCCTTGCCGCTTGCCGTAGGTATCGTCACGGGGGCCGATCCACCCGCCGTTTTCGTTGCTGCTCCCCGGTCAGGCGGCGTGCCGCGGATCACGCGCGTGCAGGTGGAGAAGAACTGATGCGCAGCCGCGCACGCCGCTCATTCGGGCGCCAGAGGGGCTTTGCGCTCGTGCTCGTCCTCGGGGCGCTGGCCGTCGTGACGCTCGTGGCCGCCTACTTTGCTTCGCGTGTGGATCATCTGCGGCGCCAGGTACAGTCCCTGCAAGAGTACGCGCAGGCCAGGTTGAAGGCCTCCGACGCGTTGGAGCTGGCCCTGTATACCGTCACGACCCGCCCTGGTGGGCCGGCAGGGTTCGGGCTGGGGGCCGAGCTCCTGGTGGCCGACGGGCGCTTTCATGCACTCGGCAGCGGTGCGCTCGTGGGGGTGACCGACCAGCGCGCGCTGGTGTCCATCAACGAGAGCGATCCCCAGGTCTTGCGCCGCCTGGTGCAGGGGCTGGGAGCCTCACCCTCGGAAGCGGACGGGCTGGTGGATGTTCTGCTGGATTACGCCGATACGGACGATCTCAAGCGGCTCAACGGCGCCGAGGCTCAGGCCTACGGCCAGTTGGGCCTGCCGCGCCCGCGCAACGATTGGCTCATCTCCACCCGGGAGCTGGGTCGCATGCCTTTGTGGCGTGACCGGCCCCAGTGGGTCGAGCGCATGGGCCAGCTCACGAGCACGCGGGTCTCGGGCTACCTCAACCCGAACCTCGCACCGATTCCCGTGCTCCGGGCCATCCTGCCTGCCGCTACGCCCGAACAACTTGCCCTCTTTGATAGACTCCGCAAGCAGGGCCCCGGTTTTGAGTCTGGATTCCAGGCGCGCGAACTGACAGGCCTGCCGCTCACTGGCGACGATTTCCTCTTTCACACGTCCTTCGAGCAGTCCTACACGGTGTGGGCGCCCGGGATGCCCACCTCCGTGCACGTCCTCGTCAGCATGACACCCGAGAGCCCGGTGGCGCCGTGGCAGATCCTGGCGGTGCACTCCGCGCCTGCCCCAGGCCCCCAGCCAGCCGGAGCCGCCTGGCCCCGTTTTCCCACGGCCATTGCACATGGCAGCCCCTGATTCGTTCGAGCGCTTGACGCTGGGCGGCCGGGTGCCACCCGCTCGTGCCGGTTGGGGCGCTGGCCGGCGCCCGATCCTGCTCTCGCGCGCGCTCTACCGTCTTCGGGTGTTCGATCTCACGGGCGTTCGCGCGCGCGACAGGCAGGAGGCGATCTCCCTGCAGCTGACCGCCTGGGCGCCCTTCGACACAGCCACCTACGCGGTGGGGTTGGCCGGCCGGCAGGCCGTTGCCTTCGCCTGGGATTCGGCGCGTATCGACGCCTTGCTCGAGGGCGCCTCCCGCCGCGCGGAGCGCCCACTGTGGCCGGAAGACCTGGTGCGCCCACCCTTGCAGGACGGAGTGCGGCTGCATGCCTGCCTCGACGGTTTTGAAGCGCAGGCGTGGCGGGATGGGGTTCCGATTGAGAGCCTGTGGTGGCCGGACTTTCCGGACGAGGCGCAGTGGAGCAGCTTCCTGCATGGTCGAGTCGCCAGTGCGTTGAGCGCAGCCAGCATGGGCAGCGGCGTTGCCCCGCGTGATGCCGGCACGCCCTGGCGTACGCGGCCCTGGTTGCGCGCGATGCCCGTTCACGCCCTGAACCGCCACGGCAGCACCTGGGAGCGGCTGCTTTGGGGCGGGCTGGCCGCGACGCTGGCCGTGGCGGCCGGGTGGCGCAGCCAGGAGTGGCACCAGGTGGCCGTTGCGCGCGAATCGGCCGCGGCCGAGCGCGAGCGGCTGCAGGCCGAGTCGGCCACCGGCCTGGCTCAGCGCGAGCAGGTGCTTCGAGACCAGGTGCGGGTCGAGAAGATCGGGCAGGCGCTCGACGGCGTGGCGGTGTTCGAGCTGCTGAACCGGTTGGGCCAGGCGCTGCCACAGAAGGGCGTGCTGCTGCGCGACTTGCGCGTGGAGGGCTCGGCGGTGCGCGCATCGCTCGCCATGGGTGCCGACATGCCCCGCTCGACGGTGGTGCAGAGCCTTCAAGCAGCGGGCTACTTCAGCGACGTGCGTGAGCAACGCGAACCGGGGCCTGGGGGGAGCGTCACGTTCGAGATGACCTACCGGCGCCAGGGCGTCGAGGCGGGCGGCGCGGCTGCAACTTCGGGCGCAATGGTGCCTTCGCCTGCGCCTTCTGGCGCCACGCCACCGCCGCCTGCGGCCGCGAAGGGCGGCCGATCATGAGCGGCCCGGGCGGCACCCCCTGGGCGATGCTGGAGGGCACCTTCGAGCAGGTGGCCGACCAGTGGCGCCGCAGTACCTTGCTGCGGATGGGCGCGCTGGTGGTGGCCGGGCTGCTGGGGCTGCAGGCTGTGTGGATGTGGGATGACCACCTGGTTGCCCTGCAGGAAGACGTGCGCAGCACACAGGCGGCCACCGAGCAGTTGCGCAGCCAGCTGCGTGCCGCCCCGTGGGACAGGCTCAGCCCGCAGCTGCAGGAGCGGCTCCAGGCGTACGAAGCTGGCCTGTGGCCGGGTGAGGATCCCGCCCTTGTCCAGGCCGGCCTGCAGGACTGGATGCGCACGACAGCCCCGGCTTCCAACCTGGTGCTGCGGGAGATCACCGTGACACGTCTGCAGCCCCTCGGTTCCAGCGCAACGGAGCAATCGGGCGCGGCCGACATCAACCTCTCCAACCCACCGGGGAGCGTGCCGCGCCGCGCCACGGCTGGATACGATGTGCAGGCGCTGGAGCGTGACGGCCTGGCGCTGTGGCAAGTGCGCGCGAGATTCGATTTCGACCGCGTGCCCGCGCTGAACTTCCTGGGCACGGTGGCTACGCACCCCCAGTGGCTGGTGGTCAGCAGCCTGCAACTCGAACTGCAGCGCTCGCCGCCCGCGCTCGCGCTGGAGCTGCGCGCGATTTCGCGCGTGGCCCCTCCCAAGCGCTGAACCAGGCCTGGCATGGTGTTTCGCCTCCTCCTCCTGCTGGCTGCCGCCTTTGCCATCGGATGGTTCGGCGCACCGCCCCCACAGCCCGAGGCCGAACTCGTGAGGCTCAAGCGGGCTGCCATGACTGTGCCGCCCTGGCAGCCGCCGGGGGAGGCTCAGGCCGTAGCGCTGATGCCAGCCGTCATGACAGCGCCTTTCTGGGGCATACCGCCCGCTACGACCGCCGCCCCTGCCCCGCCGCCACCGGATATGCGCTGGCGCGTATCCGGCGTGTTCGGGCTGGGCGCCGCACGCAAGATCCGCATCGAGTTCCGCAACCCGGCGCGCCCGCCCCTCACGCTCAAGGTGGGCGAAAAGCTGCCCTCGGGCCACGTGATCACGCGGATCGACGAGCGCACCTACTGCGTCGACATCGAAGGCGCCTCCTACACGCTTGGGGTGGAAAGAAGTGAATAGCAAACTGACCTGGCTCGCTGTCGCCGCCCTTGCCGGCTGCGCACAGGCGCCTGAAATCCCCCCTCCGCTGCAGGTGAGCCGGCCATCAGCCGCTCCCGCCACGGCCGCTGCGGGCGAGGCGGGGCGCTCGCTCACGCAGCCTCTGCCCAACCCGGCGCGCCTGGCGCCACCACCTTCGGTAGGCAGCCGCGCGCCGGGCGCGCCTGCGCAGCCCCCGACGAAGCCGGGCGAGTCTGGCGTGATCACCCTCGAGCAGGTGACGCTTGCTGCATTTGCACAGGTGGTGTTCGCCGAGATTGCGGGCAAGAACGTGAGCATCGATCCGCCCGTGGCTGCGCGGCGCGAACTCGTCACGTTCCGCTCCGGCGCGGGCCAGACGGTGGAGCAGTTGCAAACGGCCGCGAAGCTACTGCTGCAGAGCTACGGCATCGCCGTGATCGACGTGGGCGGGCTCGTGCGCGTGCTGCCCGAGACGGCTGGCCTGAGCGGCCAGCCGGAAATCCGGCGGGGATCGGCCAGCCCCGAGACGCCGGCGTCGCTGCGGCCCATCTTCCATCTGGTGGACCTGCAGGCCGTGCGGCAAGCCGATGTGACGGGCTTCCTGCGCACCCTCCTCGGGAACCGCGTGACGATCCAGGACGACCCGACCCGCAACGCCATTCTCGTCAGCGGTACGCCCGATAACGTGAACGCGGCTCTCGAGGCCATCCGGGTGCTCGACCAGCCGATCCTCGCGGGCGGGCGCAGCTTCGCGATCACGCCCATCTATG
>CAILKA010000201.1 GCA_903834645.1 uncultured beta proteobacterium | reverse complement strand
TGCCGGGCAGCGGGTTGACACGGGCCTGAGGGGATGCGCCCGTGCCCCCGGTAGCATGGCGCCATGAACACTTCCCGGTGGTGGGCCGGCCTGCTGGCGGCGTGGGCGTGCTCGGCGGCGCAGGCGCAGTCGCTCGCGGAGGTGGTGCGCGAGGCGCTCGCGCAGTACCCCGCGGTGCGGGCCGCGCGCGCGCTCGCGGCCAGCAGCGACTCCGAGCTCGATCGGGCCAAGGCCGCGCGCTGGCCCGTGGTGGGCATCGAGGCCACGGCCTTCGAGCAAGAGGCCGTGCCCAGGCGCCTCGTGGCCACGCCGCAGGCCCAGTACACCGTCTATGCCGGCGGGGGCATCGAGGCCGGGATCGCGCGCGCTGAGGCGCTGCAGCGGGCCGCGCAGGGCAAGACGGCATCCACCCTCGACGAGGTGGGGCTGCAGGCCGCCGAAGCCTACATCGCCTGGGCGCGCCAGCTGGAGATCGCGCACCTGGCGCGCGAGAACCTCCAGGCGCTGCAGCGCATCCGTGACGATGTGCGCCGCATCGTCGAGGTCGACGCCGGGCGCATGGTCGACCTCAGCCAGGCCGAGGTGCGGGTCAACGCGGCCGCGCTCGCCGTGGAGCAGCGCGAGGGCGAGCTGGCGCAGGCGGCGGCGCGCCTGGCACGCTACTGGCCACGGCCGCTGCCCGACCGCCCCGAGGGCCTGGACGAAGAGCCGGGCGGGCGTCCGGCCTCGCTGGGCGAGGCGCTGGCCTATGCCGGGGACCGTCACCCGCTGCTCGCCCAAGGCCTGGCACAGGCCCAGGCCGCCGAGGCGGCGTTGACGCAGGCACGGGCACAGATGCGGCCGCGCGTGGAGCTCCAGGTGGCGCACCAGCTCAACCCCTACACGCTGCGCCCGGGCCTGAACACGCAGCTGCAGGTGAACATGCCCGTCTTCGACGCCGGCTCGGGTGCGGCCGGCGTGGCCGCTGCCGATGCGCAGGCGCGGGCCGCGCGCGCCACCGCCGACGAACAGGCTCTGCTCGTGCGCGAGCGCATCACCGCGGCCTGGTCGGAGTGGCAATCCGCGCTGCGCCGCCAAGCCCTCCACGACCGCCAGGATCTCGCGGCCACCAAGGTGGTGGAGGGCTACCAGCTGCAGTTCCGCCTCGCCCGGCGTTCGCTGCTGGACCTGCTCAACGTCCAGGCCGAGGCGCATGGCTACGCGGTGGCGGCGGCCGGCGCGCGGGCCGAGACGCGCCTGGCACGGTTCCGGCTGGCCGCGGCGCTGGCCGAGCTCGGCCGCACCTACGGACGCTGAAGCGCGCGCCTGCGCGGCAGGCGCGCACGGGCCGGCTGCCGCATGGCCAGCGCGCGATACTGCGCCCCATGTTTGCCGCCGACCCATCCGCCGCCTCACCCGCCCCGCAAGCCGCCGGGATCGAGGCTCCGGGCAGCACGCTGGGCAGCACGCCAGGCGGCATGCCAGGCGGGGTGGCGAGCGGGGCCGCGCCGCTTCGGACCGATCCGTTGCTGGGCGCCTTTGCCCTGGTGGCGCAGATCCTGGAGCGGCCTGTGGAGGCGGCCACGCTGACGGCCGGCTTCGCGCTCGACCCGCAGGGCCGGCTGCCGGCGGCTGCCTACCCCGATCTCGCGCGTCGCCACCGCCTGGTGGCCTCCTGGGCCCGGGAGCGGCCGAGCCGGCTGCCCGGCCATGCGCTGCCGGTCATCGTCCCGTGCAGCGACGGGCGTGCCTACGTGCTGCGCGCGCTGTCGGGCGACCGCGCCACCGTGCTCGACCCGGGCAGCGGCGAGCAGGAGCTGAGCCTGCCCGCGCACGAGCTCGATGCGGCCAGCCAAGGCGAGGTGCTGGTCGTGAAGGCGCTCGCGCAGCCCGCCGACCAGACCCTCGTGCCGTTTCGCGGACGCGCCTTCGGCTGGCTGTGGGGGACGCTGTGGCGCCTGCGCCGCTTCTACGTGGAGTCGATGTTTGCCGCCGTGATCGCCAACGTGCTCACGCTGGCGAGCGTGTTCTTCACGATGAACGTCTACGACCGGGTCGTGCCCACGCAGGCCTACACCTCGCTGTGGACGCTGGCGATCGGCGCCGCGGTCGCGGCGCTGCTGGAATTCGCCATGCGCTGGCTCAAGGCGCGCCTGGTGGACCTGGGCGGCAAGCGGGCCGACCTCGCGATCAACGCCACGCTGCTGCGCGAGATCATGTCGATCCGGCTGGAGCACCGGCCGCAGTCGGTCGGCATCTTCGCCAGCTCGATGCGCGACTTCGAGGCGCTGCGCGACTTCTGCTCCTCGGCCTGCCTCGTGCTGCTCACCGAGCTGCCCTTCGCCGCCCTCTTCATCGCCCTGATCTTCGTCATCGGCGGGCCCATCGGCTGGATCCCGACCCTGGCCGTGCCGCTGGTGGTGGCCATCGCGCTGCTGGCCCAGCCCGCGCTGATGCGTGCCATGCGCGAGAACATGAAGGAGGCGGGCGACCGGCAAAGCGTGCTCGTGGAGGCGGTGCTCAACCTGGAGGCCCTCAAGGCCCACAACGCCGAGGGCTACCTGCAGCGGCGCTGGGAGGTGGCCAACGAGCATGGGGCCGACGCCTACAAGCGCATCCGGGCCATGTCCAACCTCATCATGGGCCTGACGCAGACGCTGCAGCAGCTCGCGACCATCGCGATGGTGGTGGCCGGCGTCTACCTGATCCACGCCGGCGCGCTGACGCTGGGCGGGCTGATCGCGGCCGTGATCCTGGCGGGCCGGGCCATCTCGCCCCTGGGCAGCCTCATGGGGCTGGCCGCGCGCTACCAGCAGGCGGCCACGGCGCTGCAGACGCTTGACGGCCTCATGAAGCGTCCGCGCGACCGCGATGACGCACGCCAGTACCTCGTGGCCGAGCGCCGGGGCGGCGGCTGTGCGCTCGAGCTCGAGGAGCTGGAGTTCGCCTACCCGGGCGAGCCGCGCCTGCCGGTGCTGCGCCGGGTGAGCCTGCAACTGCCCGCGGGCGCGCGCATGGCCTTGCTCGGCCGGGTGGGCTCGGGCAAGTCCACGCTGCTGCGCGTGGCGGCCGGGCTGCACGAGCCGCAGGCCGGCCAGGTGCGCGCCGACGGCCTGGCCCTGCAGCAGATCGACCCGGCCTCGCAGCGCGCGCGCATCGGTTGGGTCGGCCAGGAGCCGATGCTCTTCATGGGCACGCTGCGCGAGAACCTGGTGCTGTCGGACCGCCACACCCCCGACAGCCGCATCCTGGAGGTGCTCCAGGCGATCGACCTCCATGCGCTGGTGGCCGGGCACCCGCGCGGGCTGGACCGACCGCTGACCGAGGCTGGCGGCGGGCTCTCGGGCGGGCAACGTCAGCTGCTGAGCCTGGCGCGCATGATGCTGCGTGACCCGCAGCTGGTGTTCCTGGACGAGCCCACTTCGCAGATGGACCAGCACACCGAGGCACGCGTGATCGCCGCGCTGAAGGCGTGGCTGCCCGGGCGCACCGTGCTGCTGGCCACGCACCGGCCGCAACTGCTCGAGCTCGTGGATGCCGTTGCCGTGCTCGAGGCGGGCCAGTGCCTGGCCAGCGGCCCGAAAGCCCAGATGCTGGAGCGGCTGGCGCGCGGCATCTCCGTGCCGGGTGCGGCCGGCGGTGCCGCATGAGCGCGCCGGGCAGTCAGGTGAGCGCGCTGGACAGCCCCGAGGACGAGGAGCGCCGCGCCAGCCGCTGGCTGCTGGCGGCCACCGCGCTGACGGTGGCGGTGGGCCTGGCCTGGGCGGCGACCTTCGAGCTCGACGAGATCACGCGGGCGCAGGGCCGCGTGATCCCGGCCAGCCGCGAGCAGGTGGTGCAGAGCCTGGACGCGGGGGTCCTGCGCGAGCTGCTCGTGCGCGAGGGCGACGCGGTGCAGCAGGGGCAGGTGCTGCTGCGCATCGACGATGCGCGCGCGGGCCCCGTGTACCGCGAGGCGCGCGAGAAGGCGGTGGCGCTGTCGGCGCAGGCGGCGCGGCTGCGCGCCGAGGCGGGGGGCGAGCCGCTCGCCTTTGCGGCCGAGGTGCGTGGCGAGCGCGACGTGGTCGAGCGCGAGCGCCGCGCCTACGAGACGCGGCTGCAGGCGCTGGAGGAACAGGTGCGGGCGATCCGCGTGTCGCTGTCGGCCACCGAGGCGTCGGTGCGGGCGGTGCAGGAGTCGATGGCCGCC
>CAILKA010000200.1 GCA_903834645.1 uncultured beta proteobacterium | reverse complement strand
GGGGGGGTCAACAGCCGCCCTATGGGGGAAGTGCCGAGCCGCAACCGCTGGGCTGAAGCGCTTCTGCCTGCATCCCCCGCACCCGGTTCGAGAGAAGCCCCGCCAGGCAGCATTACACGCCTAGCTCTGCGCATGAGGCGGTGGTGAGTCTGGCAGGGCTGCGAGGTGCCAAGCTGGTGTGCAGTCGCGCAATGCTGCTAGGCCGGCCGAATCTCCCAAATCGCTAACCCTGTCTGCCTGAGGAATCGCACGCGTGGCCTGTGAGGCAGCGAGCCGCCGAACAACTTGAGAAGCTCCTGGGTCAACACATTGGGTTCTTCACGCGCTTCGCTGGGGTTTGCTTTCAGCACATTGAGCGCCACCGCCACGAAGTTGCCGTAGAGGTGGCGGCCGTTGATAGCCACCAGGTGCCAGCCGACGGGCAGCCCCTGGCGATGGTTGCCGAACATGATGCACATCTTGCCGTCGACGTCGCGCTCCTGACGGTCAGCGCCGCCCCCAGCCGGGATCACCGAAAACACCATCCTGCTTGGTCCGGGGCGGCGCCAGTAGGCGTCCAGTCGGGCCGTAGTGCGGTCGTAGACGGCGCGGGCGAAGTGCCGCTCCAGGGGAGTTCCTGCAGCAGATGGCCCGATGTACCGAAACAGCTGACTCGCCGCGTGCCAGGCGAAAAAGGGAGACACCTTTTCAGTGTCGCGACCGATCCAGGCAGCTATGGGGCGCTGGTCAATGTAGCGAAGCCAGGCCCG
This sequence comes from uncultured beta proteobacterium, assembly GCA_903834645.1. Taxonomy (GTDB): domain Bacteria; phylum Pseudomonadota; class Gammaproteobacteria; order Burkholderiales; family Burkholderiaceae_C; genus Rubrivivax. Next base: position 1,903 of record CAILKA010000200.1, on the reverse strand, counting down.
ATCACTGACCGTGGCGACATCCTCAACCTCTGTCCCCAGCACGTCGTCACGATGCCGGTCCTCGCTGAAGTACGCTCGGAATGCGCCGACCAGGGCAGCCCCGTCAACCGCTCCTCGAAACGTCTGCCCGTCGCACAGCGCCCGAAGGGCCACCATCTTGAACGACTTGGTCATCCCGGTCGTCTCGATCTCGAGCAGGAAGTCCCCGGCCAGAGATTCCAGCGCCCGGTCCTCCGTTGTGGCCAAGCCTGCTGTCTCGAGTACACGGTTCCAGCGATCGACACCAAGCGCACGACAGGCCGTTCGAAGCGAGTACCGGCCCAGGCCCTGCCATTGGGTCAACGTCGGTGGAGCGCCCAGCCGCTGCGCAATTTCCAGCAGATCGTCCACCACCAGTTGGCGCAAAGGGCTTGCAATGTGCAACGACTCCCGCAAAGCCGATAGCGCCACCGGTTCAAGCTGCACTTCCACGCCCTCGGGCACGCCGTCCGGGCGTATGCCGTTGGCTTGCCATCGCGTCAATGCCTTCAACGCGCGGCTGGGGTCCTGGTCCTGAGACAGGTCTTGCCCTGCCAGCAACGGCAGCTTCAGGTGCGCTTGGCGGTAGTTGCCAATGAAGTCTAGGACCGTCAGGTGACGCTTCCCGTCATACAGCCGCAGGCCTCGCCCAAGCTGCTGAACGTAGATCGTCATGGACTCCGTGGGGCGCAGGAACATCACCAGATCCACGACGGGTATGTCGACGCCTTCATTGAACAGATCGACCGTGAAGAGGATCTTGAGCTGACCGCTCGCGAGCTGCCTCACGGCTTCACGACGCTCCGTCGAACTCGGTCCAGAGTGCACGGCCGCCGCGGCGACGCCGGCCGCCTGGAACGACCGGGCCATGAAGTCCGCGTGGTCAATTGATACGCAAAATCCCAATGCGGCGCGACCCTCATGCCGCCGGTAATGCTCGAGGACCAGTTCGGCGCGCTCATCGGTATTGAAGCGCAAGGTCAGCCGCTCCGTGTCGTACACCTTGCGTGCAGTCAGCAAGTCGTCGGTGTAGACCACGACATCAGCAACGCCGTGGTAGCGGAACGGCACGAGCCAGCCAAAGGCAATGGCCTCGAGCAAGCCAACCTGGTAGGCGAGATTGCCGTCGCACAGGGCCAGCAGGTCCCGCTGGTCGGCGCGAAAGGGAGTCGCCGTCAATCCCAGAAGGAAGCGCGGCGACAGGGCGTCCAGCGCTCTCCGGTAACTGTCTGCTGCGGCGTGGTGGAACTCGTCTACGACGACGTAATCGAACCGCGCCAGCTCGGGCCGCGCCAAGTGCTCCGGGCGGGACACCGTCTGGATGGACGCGAACACGACCTCCCGGTCCAATTCGACACGCCCGTCGGCAAGCCAGCCTCGTGAGCGCGCGGGGTAGACCTTTGCGAACGCCTCCTCGGCCTGGCGAAGCAGCTCTTCGCGATGGGCAATAAAGAGCACGCGCTCGGCCTCGCGTGCGTCGAAGGCGGCGAGGAAGGTCTTGCCCAGCCCAGTGGCGGCCACGACGAGGGCTCGGGTTTCGCCATCCTGGCGGATGCGCTCCAGCTCCTTGAGCGCGAGCATTTGTACTTCGCGTGGTTTCAGGTGCTGTGTCAGCGGCGCTGGCCTCAACTCCTCGGCCACCAGCACGCCTTGCTGGACGACTCGGCGCTGGGCGTATTCGCGGATCCACTGCGGGGACAGGGGCTTCGTCTCAGCAGTCTCAAACAGTTCGTCGAATCGGGTGGTCAGCTCGTACATGGGCTGACCGGCGTCGACGTCGAGCACGGTCCAAGTCCACTCCACGCCTTCGGACAGCCCCATCCGGCTGAGGTTGGCCGATCCGATGAAGGCGCGACCGCTGCCGTCGGCGCGCTCGAAAAGGTAG
>CAILKA010000199.1 GCA_903834645.1 uncultured beta proteobacterium | reverse complement strand
GCCAAGTTCATGGGCGGCGACGGCATCTGCTCGGGCGAGTTGCCCAAGCTCGCTGCCGGTGCGATGGCCGATGGTCAGGTGGTGTGCGCCGAGGCGGGTGGCGTCGAGGGCGCAGGCAAGAAGTCGATGGACGATTTCTACGCCGCGTTCAAGAAGAAGTTCAATGCCGACGTGCAGGTCTACGCCCCCTACGTCTACGACGCCGTCAACGTGATGGTGGCGGCCATGGTCAAGGCCGGCTCGGCTGACCCGGCCAAGTACCTCCCGGTACTGGCCAAGACCGAAGGCTACAAGGGCGTGACGGGGACGATCTCCTTCGACAACAAGGGCGACGTCAAGAACGGCGCGCTCACGCTGTACACCTACAAGGGTGGCAAGCGCGACCAGATCGCCGTCGTGCGCTGATCGAGCCACGAAGGGCGAGTGCAGGGCCGGCGACGGCCCCGCCGAGAGGGGCACCGCGAGGTGCCCCTTGTCGTTTCAGGCCTGCACGCGTTGGAGCAGCACGACCGCGTGCGCACCCACCACGCATGTGCCCACGTGCCAGGCAGCTGGCGAGGGGGCAGCTTCCGCGGGTGCGCCCGTCGGTGTCGTGCTGTCCAGGCGAGGGCGCCACAGGCCGGGTGGCAGCGCAAAGCTGCACGGCCGCTCGTGCGCATTGAGCAGCACCAGCAGCGGAGTGCGCACCCGGCCCGGCTCGGCCACGAGCATCGCCAGCTCGCGCCGGTCGGGGTCGTGCCAGTCGTGCTCGTGCAGGTGTGAGCCGTCGCCCTGACGCCAGACCAGGGCTGGCGCTTGGCGATCTCGGGCGGGCGGGCGCTCTCCCGCGCCAGGCGGCTCGTGCCACAGATCGTCCAGCGGCAGCAGCTCGCGTCGCAGCGCTGTCAGGCGCGCCACGAATGCGAGCAGGTCCGCATCGGCATGCTCCCAGTCGAGCCAGGAGATCTCGTTGTCCTGGCAATAGGCGTTGTTGTTGCCGCCCTGGGAGTGGCCCAGTTCGCAGCCAGCCGTCAACATGGGCGTGCCCTGGGCCAGCAGGGTGCAGGCCAGAAGTGCGCGCTGCAGTGCGGCGCGGCGGGCCTGCACGAGCGGGTCGTCGGTGGGGCCCTCGAGCCCGGCATCCGTCGAGTAGTTGTGGGGGTGGCCGTCGCGGTTGTCTTCGCCGTTGGCGTGGTTGCGCCGGTGGGTATACGAGACCGTGTCGCGCAGCGTGAAGCCGTCATGCGCCGTCACGTAGTTCACGCTCGCCGAAGGCAGCCGCCCGCGCGAGCGGAAGTGGTCGGCCGAGCCGGCCAGGCGGCGCGCCACGTCGCCACGGTGTGTGGGGTGGCCCAGCCAGAAGGCGCGCATCGTGTCGCGGAAGCGGTCGTTCCACTCCGACCACCCAGCCGGGAAGTGCCCGAGGCGGTAGCCGCCCGGGCCGACATCCCAGGGCTCCGCGATGAGGCGCGTGCCGGCGAGGACGGGATCCTGGGCCAAGGCCTGGAAGAAGGGGGCGTCGTGCTCGAAGCCGGTGTCGCCGCGGGCCAGCACGGGCGCGAGATCGAAGCGAAAGCCGTCCACGTGGTACTCCTGCACCCAGTGGCGCAGGCTGTCGAGCACGAGCCGCATGGCACCGGGGCGACGGATGTCGAGCGTGTTGCCGCACCCCGTGAAGTTCTCGTAGCCCGCCGGGTTGCCTGGCGGCAGCCGGTACCAGGCCCGGTTGTCCAGGCCTCGCCAGGCAATCGTCGGGCCGCGCTCATCGCCTTCGGCCGTGTGGTTGTAGACCACGTCCAGCCAGACCTCGATGCCTGCAGCGTGGAGGGTGCGCACCATGTCGCGGAACTCAGTGCGCGCGCCTGCGCCGTCGCCTGCGGCGGCCAGGCCCGGCTCCGGGCAGAAGAAGCCCACCGTGTTGTAGCCCCAGTAGTTGCGCAAGCCCAGGCGCTCCAGGTGGGCTTCGTCCACGTGCTGGTGCACGGGCAGCAGGCTCACGGCCGTGATGCCCAGGCGCTTGAGGTGCGCGATCGCCGGCTCGCTCGCCAACCCCGCGTAGGTCCCGCGCAGGGCCTCGGGCACTTGCGGGTGGCGCATCGTGAAGCCCTTCACGTGCAGTTCCAGCACCACCAGGTCACTGGGGGCGAGGTGGGGTGGGCGATCGTCGCGCCAGTCGTAGGCATCCTGCACGACCCGCGCCTTCAGCGCCCAGCGGGCGTTGTCGGCCGGGTGGCTCGCATGGTGCTCGTCGCGATGCTCGAAGCGCCCGACGATCTCGCGTGCCCAGGGGTCCAGCAGCAGCTTGTGCGGCGAGAAACGGTCGCCGTGCTCGGGTGCCCAGGGGCCATGCGCGCGCAGGCCGTACACCAGGCCGGCTGTGGCGCCGGGCAACAAGCCGTGCCACACCGCGCCGCTGCGGGCGCGCAGCGGCAGCCGCGCCTGCTCCACCTCTCCAGCCTCGTCGAACAGGCACAACTCCACCGACGAAGCGTGCGGGGCGTGCACGGCGAAGTTGACGCCGCCCGGGACCACCTGTGCACCCAAAGGCCAGGGGCGACCCTTGTCGAGCATGTCAGGGCCGCCGTCGCGCCAGCGGGTGCCGGGGCGAGGCGAGGGCAAAGGTTCGTGAGCGGAAGCGGACATCCCTCCAGTGTGCCTGGGCGCGAAGGTCGAGCGTGCCGGGCGGGCTCACGCGGCCGGGCGGACGCGCCAGATGCGCTGCGCGTACTCGGCAACGGCGCGGTCGGCACTGAAGTGACCCATCCCGGCCATCGTGGCCACGGCTCGGCGTGCCCAGG
>CAILKA010000198.1 GCA_903834645.1 uncultured beta proteobacterium | reverse complement strand
TCCGGCAAGGTGCTGACCGGCGGCGTGGATGCCAATGCGCTGCAGCGCCCCAAGCGCTTCTTCGGCGCGGCGCGCAACGTCGAGGAAGGGGGCTCGCTCACCATCATCGGCACCGCCCTGATCGACACCGGCTCCAAGATGGACGAGGTGATCTACGAGGAGTTCAAGGGCACCGGCAACTGCGAGATCCACCTGGATCGCCGCATGGCCGAGAAGCGCGTGTACCCCTCGATCCTCATCAACAAGTCGGGCACGCGGCGCGAGGAGCTGCTGCTCAAGCCGGAAATCCTGCAAAAGAGCTGGATCCTGCGCAAGCTGCTCTATCCGATGGACGAGATCGAGGCGATGGAGTTCATGCTCGAGAAGATGAAGGCGAGCAAGAACAACCACGACTTCTTCGACATGATGCGCCGGGGCGGCTGAACCCACGGCGCATGGCGGCACGCCCAGGCGCAAGCCACGTTGGGCGGGCTATAATCAGAGGCTTTACGCAACCGGCAAGTGCGCGGCGCATCGCCGCGTGGCTCCCGACCCCACGCGAGGTATCCCATGAAAGAAGGCATCCACCCGGCCTACCGCGAAGTCTGCTTCGTGGATCTGTCCAACGGCTTCAAGATCGTCACCCGCTCGTGCCTCCAGACCAAGGAGACGATCAAGATGGACGACGGCCGCGAGCTCCCGCTGATGAAGGTCGAGAGCACGAGCGAGTCGCACCCCTTCTACACGGGCACGCAGAAGAGCGTGGACAGCCTGGGTGGTCGCGTCGAGAAGTTCCGCAACAAGTTCGCCCGCCTCGGCCTGAAGAAGTGAGGCGGCCGCTTCGGCGGAACCTGTTCCAAGGGCAGCCGAGGCTGCCCTTTTGTTTGTCATGAGCACGCCCACGCCCGCCCTCGTTGCGCAGCGGGCCGCGGCCCGCCTGCCGCGGCTGCCGCTGCTGCTGCTGTGCGCGGCCTGGGTGCTGCCCGGCGTCTTCGGGCGCGACCCCTGGCGCAATGCCGACCTCACCGCCTACGGGCTGATGAGCGCCATGGCCGAGGGCCGGACCTCATGGCTCGAGCCCGCGCTGGGCGGCGTGCCGGCAGACGCCGCCTCGCTTGCGCACTGGCTCGGGGCCGCCAGCATCGTGGCGCTGTCGCCGCTGATGGATCCGGCGCTGGCCGCACGCCTGCCGTTCACGGTGCTGCTGGCGCTGACGCTCGCCCTGACCTGGTACGCCACCTTCCACCTCGCACGCACCGACGCGGCGCAACCGCTGGCCTTTGCCTTCGGCGGCGAGGCGGGCACGGTGGACTACGCCCGGGCACTGGCCGACGGCGCACTGCTGGCGCTGCTCGCGGTGCTGGGGCTGCTCCAGCTCGGCCACGAGACCACGCCCGAGCTCGTGCAGCTCTTTGGCACCGCCCTGTTCCTCTGGGCGATGGCGGCCGCGCCCTTCCGGGGTGCCACGGCGCGCGCCGGGGTGATCGGCGCGCTCGCGGTGCTGGCCACCGGGGGGGCTCCGGCCATCGCCGTGGCCATGGGTGCACTGGGCATGCTGGCCTGCCTGCGCTCGGCCTATGCCCAGGCACGCGGCTTCGCGCCCTGGGTGGCCGGCGCCACGCTGGCTGCAGCAGGCCTGGCCGTGATCACCGATACCTGGGCCTGGCGCACCGGCTTCGAGCCCACCGCCGAGCAGATCGTGCAGTTGCTGCGGCAGTGGGCCTGGTTCATGTGGCCCGCCTGGCCACTCGTGCTGTGGACGCTGTGGCAATGGCGCCGCCAGTGGACCCACCGGCACGTCTTCGTGCCGGTCTCGGTGGCCGCGGTGGCGCTGGGCGCCAACGTGGTGATGGGTGGAAGCGACCGGGCGCTGCTGCTGGGGCTGCCGGCGCTGGCGGTGCTGGCCGCCTTCGCGCTGCCCACGCTGCGTCGCAGCGTCAGCGCCGCCATCGACTGGTTCTCGATGTGCTTCTTCTCGGTGTGCGCGCTCTTCGTGTGGGCCATGTACGTGGCCATGCACACGGGCAGCCCGGCGCGCTGGGCGGCCAACGTGGCGCGGCTGGCGCCGGGCTTCGAGCCCGCCTTCTCCGCCCTGCCCTTCGTGCTCGCCCTGGCTGGCACGCTCGCCTGGGTGGCGCTCGTACGCTGGCGCACCGGGCGCAACCGCCACGCCCTGTGGAAGAGCCTCGTGATCCCTGCAGGCGGCGTGGGGCTGTGCTGGCTGCTGCTGATGACGCTGTGGCTGCCGCTGCTGGACTACGCGCGCAGCCCGCGCGCCGTGGTGGAAAGGGTGCTGACGCTGGTCGGGCCGGCCGATTGCGTGGCCACCCCCGGCTTCAGCCCCGTCATGGTGGCGCAGTTCGAGACGCTGGGCCGGCTGCGAGTGGATGCCAGGCCTGACGCGGCTCAGGCAGGGCGCTGCGCGGTGCTGCTCGTGGTCACCCGCCACGCCGAGCCGCCCACGCCCGCCGGCTGGACGCTCGCGGGAAGCGCGCGCCGGCCCACCGACCGGGCCGAGATCTTCACGGTCTTCAGGCGCTGACGCTGTCGAACGTCGACTCGCCTTCGGCAGTGGCCTCGCCCGCGGGTGCAGCGGCCACCAGCAACGCCCGACGCAGCCGTGCAGGCGGGAAGACGAGCCTGAAGCGCGCGCCCTGGCCGATCTCGCTCTCGATGCGCACCTCCCCACCGTGGCGCTGCATCACGTGCTTGACGATCGCCAGGCCGAGCCCGGTGCCTCCCGCCTCACGCGAGCGCCCGCTGTCGACCCGGTAGAAGCGCTCCGTGAGCCGAGACAGATGCTCGCGCGCGATGCCCGGGCCGGTGTCGCTGACCTCGAACTCCCCGGAACCGTCCTCGCGCACGCGCCAGCTCAGGCGGATCAATCCGTGGGAGGGGGTGTAGCGCACCGCGTTGCTCACCAGGTTGCCCAGTGCACTGTGCAGCTCGTTCACTGACCCGGCGAGCTCCCAGCTCCAGGTCATGCCCGCTTCATCGGCTCCCTGGGCCTCGCCTGCGAACTCCAGCACATGCGCGCCGGCCGAGAGCGCCTGGGCGTCGGCACGGGCCTGAGCCAGCAGATTGGACACCGGCACCCAGCGATCGGCGGGCGGGCGGGGGCTGCCCTCGAGCTGCGCCAGGGTGAGCAGGTCCGCCACCAGCGCCTGCATGCGCTGCGCCTGCTCGCGCATCAGCGCGAGCACACGCAGCTTCTCGGCCTCACCCAGCGGCAGCGTGGCCAGGGTCTCGACGAAGCCGGCCAGCACTGTCAAAGGCGTGCGGATCTCGTGCGAGACGTTGGCCACGAAGTCCCGGCGCATGGTTTCGGAGCGCTCGCGCTCGGTGATGTCGTTGGACAGCACGAGCTTGCGGCGCTTGCCGTAGGGCCGCACCAGCACCGACAGCGTGCCCAGCCCGCCGGGGGCCGTAAAGACCACGGGATCCTCGAAGACGCCCTGCTGGAGGTGGTGCACGAATGCCGGCGCACGCACGAGGTTCGTGAGGCGCTGGCGCCGGTCGCGCTGCGGGTCCAGGCCGAAGTGGTCGGCAGACACCGAGTTGCACCATTCGATCTGGTCGGACTCATCGAGCAGCAGCACGCCATTGGGCGAAGCCTCGATCGCCTGCAGGAACTGCCGGTGCTGCTCGCGCTCGGCAACGAGCGCCTTTTCACGTGCACGCAGGGCTTTCTCGATACGGTAGGCAAGCTCCGCCCAGTAGCCGCCGTCGCGCGGGGCCGAGGCTTCGCTGCGGTCACGCACCCAGTCCAGCAGCCGCGAGCCGCGCCTACGCTCCAGCCCGGCGGCCACGAAAGCGGCCACCAGCGCCCCGCCCAGCGTGCCCAGGATGGGCCAGCCAGCTGCCACGCCCACCGCCGACCCCAGCAAGCCGCCGAGCACGACGATGACGGCAACCGTGGCGAGGCGCTCGAGGATCCAGCGCATGCGGTCAGTCTCCGGGCGCAGGTCTTCAGGCCACTTGCGGCAGGCCTTGCGCGCTCAGGCGGTAACCGGCACCGCGCACGGTCTCGATCAGGCCAGCGCACTGCACGATGGACAAGGATTCCCGCAGCCGCTTGATGTGCACATCCACGGTGCGCTCCTCGATGAAGACGTGGTCACCCCAGACGCGGTCGAGCAGCTGGGCACGGCTGTGCACCCGCTCGGGGTGCGTCATGAGGAAGTGCAGCAGCCGGAACTCGGTGGGGCCGAGCTTGACCTCCTCCGACCGACCGTCGACCAGGCGTGTGACGCGGCGCGTGGCCGGGTCCAGCATCAGCGTGCCCACCTGCACCACCTCGTCCAGCACCTGGGGCGCCCGGCGGCGAAGCACGGCGCGGATGCGCGCCAGCAACGCGGCCGGCGAGAAGGGCTTGGTCACGTAGTCGTCGGCGCCGGCGTCCAGTGCCGTGACCATGTCGACCTCCTCGTCGCGCGCCGTGAGCATCACGATCGGCAGCTCGCGCGTGCGCGGATCGGTGCGCCAGCGGCGTGCGAGTGCCACTCCGCTGCGTCCGGGCAGCATCCAGTCGAGCACGACGAGGTCGGGCAAGGCTTCGTCGACGAGGGCCTGGGCGCGGTCGGCGTCGCCGGCCACGGCCACGTCAAACCCGGCGTGCCGAAGATGGATCGACACGAGTTCGACGATCCCGCCCTCGTCCTCGACGATCAGCACGCGGGGCATGTGCGGTTCCTCTCCTGGGGCCGAGCGGGCTCTACTTGATGGCGTCTTCGACGAAATCCATCGGCGAGTGGCGCACGTCCGTGCCCTTGACGACGTAGATGATGGCCTCGGCGAGGTTCTTGGCATGATCGCCCACGCGCTCGATGGCCTTGGCCACGAAGACGAGGTCCAGGCTCGCAGAGATGGTGCGGGGGTCTTCCATCATGTAGGTGAT
>CAILKA010000197.1 GCA_903834645.1 uncultured beta proteobacterium | reverse complement strand
CGAGACAGACCGCGCGCTCGTAGCCACGATGGCGAGCCTGGGCCAGGCCCTGGGCATCCGCACCATCGCCGAGTGGGTGGAAAACGACGCCATCCGCGAGGAGGTCAAGCGCCTGGGCATCGACTACGCCCAGGGCTGGGGCATCGAGAAGCCGCAGATCGTCTGACCGGGAGCCGTGCAGCAACATGAGCCGGTGTAGCGGCGTGGGGGCCCCCCGGGCCGCGATAATCCTCGCACATCCCCCGTCAGGAGCCCCTTCATGAACCGTGCAGAACGTGCCTTCAGGGCAGGTGCCGTGGCCCTCGTGACGGCCTGCGCCCTGGCCGCTCCCCCCGCCTGGGCACAGGACAAGGTCGTCTACCACGTGGACGACACCGCCGCCCAGGGGCTCAAGGGCCTGCGCAACGTGCGCAACCACCTCGACGTGGACCCGGCGGCACGCATCACGGTGGTCACGCACGCCAACGGGGTGGACATCCTGATGGACGGCGAAAAGCACTCGAGCGGCACCGAGTACGCCCCGCTCGTGGCGGCGCTGCGCGCACGCGGCGTGCGCTTCGAGGTCTGCGAGATCACGCTGCGCAACCGCAACCTGAAGAAGGAGCAGTTCATCCAGGAGGCCGAATTCACGCCCTCGGGCGTGGTGCGCCTCGCCAAGCTGCAGAGGGAAGGCGCGGCCTACATCAAGCCCTGAGCGGGTTCGAGGCCGGAAGCGACGCGGCGCCCTTCAGCACCCTCTTGTCGTGTGCGGCTGGTACACGCACGTCCGGGCGGCCGCGCGTCAGAGGCCGCCGCGCTTCTACACCAGCAAGGTCTCACACGCCGCCGCCCCACTCTCACTGGCGAGCCTCTCGTGTCGAAGGTGACTACGCGGTTACCGGAATCGCGCTGTCGGACCGGGACGAACTGCCCCTGGCTTGTGGCGAGCCGCAGAGCCGTTGCCGGCTTCAGAACTCCATGCCCACCTTGATGCCCCACGGGCTGCGCGTTTCTTCCGTCTTGCTGCGGTCGTTGTCGCGTGTCAGTCGAGCTTGTTCGGGTAGACGACCTTTCACCACGCATCCTGTGTGCGGGTAGGGTCCAAGCCAGTGGATTCACCGCCGTTCTGCGAGGTGAGCGCGAAAGAAGGCGATGTCGCGCTGCACAGCCTCTGAGCGCTGTGGTTCCTCGAAGAAGTGGTCGCTGCCGCGGTAGGTGTGGAATTCATAGGGCAGGCTTCGCAGATACAGCTCGCGGGCCAAGCGCGCCGACCAGCGGTGATCCGTGCTGGCGTCCTCCAAGGCGTGGTGCAAGATCAACGGCGTTTTCAGCCGGCCGAGATGAAGCAGCGGTTCGCCGCTCTCGTGATGGTAGCCCGCGCCGAAGTCAGCCAAGGCCCGGCGAAGCCGGTCCAGACCAGGCTTGGGCCTGGACAGGCTGTCTTCTGAGAGAACCAGCGCCTTGCGGTCGCCATGGTGTGCACGCTCCCAAGCGTCACCCCCGGAGGTGGACCATAGCGACGCTGCACGCACTTCGGGCCATGCCAGCACCGTCCGCAAGGCGATTTCGCCTCCCATGGAGTGCCCCCAAATGAAGACCCTGCTGGCATCAGCCTGCGGCAGGGCCACCAGACCGTGCATCAAGCCTGCCACGTCCTCGGCGTAGTAAGCGGGCGCCATGGGGTGACTTGTGAACTCGGCTCCCTCGGAGTTGTTGTGGCCGCGATAGTCGGGCATCACCACCAGGAATCCGGCCCGTGCGTAAGCGCCAGGAACCGACCGGTAGTAGTCCCCGGGACGCCTGTCCCGGCCGTCCTGCCCATAGCCATACCGAGGAGGACTGGGGTGGAAGCCGTGCAAGGCCACCAGCACAGGAAAGCCTTGCCGCGGCGAGGCGGCATCGGGCGTGGCCACCAAGGCGTGCAAGCGGCGACCGCCGACGCGATAGGCCACCAAAGCAGCCTTGAATCCGGGCCCATCCTCAAGATGCCGAACAAACTCGGGCATCGATGCCGACGCCACAGCCTCACGCAGCTGTTCGATGGCCATCGGGGGCGCAAACGGAGCGGGCCGGTCGGTGCCCAGCTGCGCCACGGCCGTGCTGCTCGCCAGCGCAAGGGCCAAGACCGCGGCAGCTCGCAAAGCCGCATCCCGCCGCGCAATGAGAGTCCGCAAGCAGTCCGTTTCCACTGTACGCATACGCATGCATTGTGATTCGGGACTCCTGCATGTGTGCCGATGTTTACCCTGCCCCGGCGGCGGTCACTTGGGCCCGAACCTCACGCAAGAAAGTCATGTTTGAACTTTGCGTGCAGTCGGAGAGGCAACCTCGGCGAGGGATTTCCCGCATGATCGAAGCCGCTTCAATCATTACAGTGCATACGTATTCTTGTGCGACATGACAGTTCAACCCCTCCCCTTCACCCCGAGCTTCCGCCTGGACGGCAGGCGTGCCGTGATCGTCGGCGCGGGGCGCGGGATCGGCGCCGCGGGCGCCTGTGCCCTCGCCGGCGCAGGCGCTGAAGTGACACTGGCAGCACGGTCGCGTGATGAACTGGATGCGGTGGCCGACACGGTGCGCTCCCGCGGGGGCAAGGCCCGGGTGATGCCGATGAATGTGACCGATGCCCAGGCGGTGGCCCGCTGCATGGCGCATAACGGGCCATGGGATGTCGTCGTCAACAGCGCCGGAACCAACCGGCCAGCCCGGCTGACCGACACCTCTGACCAGGATCTTCAAGACGTCCTGGACCTCAACGTGCGCTGCGCCATGGTGGTCACCAGGGAAGCCGCGCGCGGGATGATCGAAGCCGGCCGAGGAGGCTCCATCATCAACGTGTCGTCACAGATGGGCCACGTGGGCGGGCCCAAGCGCGCGGTCTACTGCGCCACGAAACACGCACTTGAAGGCATGACCAAGGCCATGGCCTGGGAACTGGGGCCGCACGGCATACGCATCAACACCGTGTGCCCCACTTTCATCGAGACCGCCATGACGGCGCCCATGCTGGCCGACCCCGCCTTTGCGGAGCAGGTGCGCAATCGCATCGCGCTGGGACGCCTGGGGCGACTGGATGACGTGATGGGCGCCTTCGTGTTCCTGGCCAGCGATGCATCGGCGCTGGTGACGGGCACGGCGCTGATGGTCGACGGCGGCTGGACGGCCGCATGACGGCGCACAGCTCCTCCGGACCCGAGATCACGCGATGGAATCTCCAGCACCCCGGAAACGGCATGATGGCGCCCATGAAGCCGAATGTCACCTCCTTCGATGTCGCTCGCCTGGCCCAGGTGTCTCAATCCGCAGTCAGCCGAACATTCACTCCCGGTGCGAGCGTCTCGGAAGCCACCCGAAAGCGCGTGCTCGATGCCGCACAGAAGCTGGGCTACCGGCCCAACGCGCATGCACGCAGCCTGATTACCAAGCGCTCGCGCATCATCGGCTTGGTGCTGTCGGCGATGGAGAACCTCTTCTACCCGGTCGCCCTGCAACGACTGGCCGAACGCCTGCAGCACGATGGCTACCACGTGTTGCTGTTCGTCAACCACAACCCGAACGCCGACGATCTGGTGTCGGAAATCCTGCAGTACCACGTGGACGGCATCGTGCTGGCTGCCGCCACGCTGTCTTCTGCCCTGGCGCGCAACTGCGCTGACGCCAGCATCCCAGTGGTGCTGTTCAACCGGATCATGGCCACTGGCAGCGCGGGGGCCGTGAGCTCGGTGCGCTCCGACAACATCGCCGGGGGGCGGGCCGTGGCCCATTTTCTGGCGCAGGCAGGGCACCAGCGCGTAGCCTTCATTGCGGGTAACGAAGAGTCCTCCACCAACCTGGAGCGCGAAAAGGGCTTCCGCGAGGGTCTGGCTGATGCGGGCCTGCACATCTGGGCACGTGCCACCGGCAACTATGACTTCGAGCAAGCGCGGCGAGCCGCACTCGACATGTTCCGCAGCGGCCAGCCTCACCCCGACGCCATCTTCGTCGCCAGCGATCACATGGCCTTCGCCGTGATGGACACACTTCGTCACGAACTCAAGTTGAGGGTGCCCGAAGACGTCTCGGTCATCGGCTTTGACAACGTGCCGCAAGCCGCCTGGGCCAGTTACCGCCTCACCACCGTGGAGCAGCCCGTAGATCCGATGATCGAGGCCACGGTCGCGCTGCTGCAGGACTACCTGCGTGACGACTCATCCCCCGTGGCCCGCAACATCGTGGTGCCTGGTGAGTTGATCGTGCGCGACTCGGCCCGGCGACCACCTATCGCCAGCACATAGACAGGCCCGCATGAAAGGCTTCGACCCCGAGTTCCAGGATCTGGACCATTACATCCGCGTCATCACCGATCGCATCTGGGAGGGGCGCAGGGTTGATGACATCCGCCGGTACTACGGTGAGGGCTGCGTGGTCGAAACGCCTTCGGCCGTCAGCGTCGGCGTGCAGCCGGTCATCGATGGCACCTGGGCCACGCTGAAAGCGTTTCCGGACCGTCGCCTGCTGGCGGAGGACGTGATCGTCTCCGGCGACGAAGACGAAGGCTTTCTCTCTTCACACAGGATCTTCAGCCCCATGACCCACGCCGGACCGGGGGCCTTCGGCGCGCCAAGCGGGCAAGCGGTGCATGTGCGAACGATCGCTGACTGCGTGTGCGTCGGCAACCGCATCGTCCACGAGTGGCTGGTGCGCGACCAGGCCGCCATTGCCCGACAGATTGGGCTGTCGGCACGCGAGTTGGCGCAGCGCTGGCTGTTGGCGGCGGGCGGCTGGTCCAAGCCGGCGGCACCACCCCCCCCGGGCCGTTACCGTTCGGCGGTCGACAACTCGGCGTTGGCGCAGTCCTACGCCAGCGCCTTCCTGGCCCGGTGGACGCCCAGTACAGGCTCTGATGTCTCGTCTCTGTACACCTCAGACGTCATCGCTGCCCTGCCGGGAGGAGAGCGCGCGGTGGGAGCCTCGGCACTGGCTGCTTACTGGAACGCAATGGCCCAGGCCCTGCGATGCGAGGAGCCGGTGATCGAGCACCTGACGCTCAATGACCGGCCAGGCCGCGCCATGCCCTTGGCCATGCGCTGGCGCGCCAAAGCCAGGCACGAGGGCGACGGCCGCTACGGCCATGCCACGGGTCACGCCGTGGAGGTGATGGGCATCACGCACGCAGAGTTCGAGGCCGGTCGAGTGCTGCGCGAGTGGCACCTGATCGATGACGTGGCCATCTGGATGCAAGTCCT
>CAILKA010000196.1 GCA_903834645.1 uncultured beta proteobacterium | reverse complement strand
GTCGATCACCAAGGGGTGCTCCTGCTGGCACGGGGCGCACCAGGAGGCCCACACGTTGAGCACCCACACCTTGCCGAGCAGGTCCTCGCGCCGGATCGACTTGCCGGGGTCGTCCAGCCGAGGCAGCGAGAAGGCGGGCGCGGGGCGGTCGATGAGCGGGGAGGGCACCTCACGCGGATTGAGCCCCAACCCCGCGTAGAGAAATCCGACCAGCACCAGGAAGAGGCCCAGCGGGACCAGGAACTTCAGGCTCTTCATCACCGTCGTGTGGAGGGATATGCCGAGAAGGGCGGCACGGTCACGCGCGGTACACCGTGCCTCACGCTGCACCCGAGGCAGCAGCCGCCTGGGGCGAGCCCTGCTCGGCGGGCCGGCGCGCGCGGTAGCGCCTGTCCAGGGCCGCCAGCAGCCCGCCCAGCGCCATCAGCGCGCAGCCGCCCCAGATCCAGTCGACGAAGGGCTTGACGTACACGCGCACGATCCAGGCACGCCCGCCATCCACCGGCTCACCCAGCGAAACGTAGAGGTCCTTCGTGAGCCCGGTGCGTATCGAGGCCTCGGTCATCGGCATCGTCTGGACGCGGTAGACACGCTTTTCCGGGTACATGTCGGTGACCTTGCGCCCGTCGCGCGTCACCTCCACCCACGCGCGCACCGCGCTGTAGTTGGGGCCCTGGACCTCCTTGAACTCGCGCAGCGTGAAGGTGATGCCGTCCACCACCACGCTGCCGCCTGGGGCCATCTTCACGTCTTGCTCCACCTCGAGCGTCTTGACCATCGTCACGCCCACGATGAAGACCGCCACGCCCAGGTGCGCAAGCATCATGCCCCACGTGGCCCGCGGCACGAGGCCCAGGCGGTGCCAGAGCGAGCCTGCCGCGGAGCCGCGCGGGGCCACACGCTCCCACAGGTCGGTAAGCAGGCCGAACACCACCCACCACGCCAGCAGCAGGCCCAGCGCCCCGAGCCAGCTCATGCGCCCGGCCAGCCAGCTCGAGCCCGCAGCCGCCACCACCGCGGCGCCGGCCGCCCACTTCAGCCGGCTGGCGATGTCGGGCAGGTCGGCCTGCTTCCAGCGTGCGATCGGCCCCACGCCCATCAGCACCACCACCGGCACCATCAGCGGCACGAAGACGGCATCGAAGTAGGGCGGGCCCACCGAGATCTTGCCCAGGCCCAGCGAGTCGAGCACGAGCGGGTAGAGCGTGCCCAGCAGCACCGCTGCACAGGCCACGAGCAGCAGCACGTTGTTCGACAGCAGCAGCGTCTCGCGCGACAGCAGCGCAAAGCGCGCCCCCAGGCCCACGCTGGGCGCGCGCCACGCGTAGAGCGCCAGCGAGGCGCCCACCACCACCACGAGGAACCCGAGGATGAACAGGCCCCGCGCCGGATCGGTGGCGAAGGCGTGCACGGAGGACAGCACCCCCGAGCGCACGAGGAAGGTGCCCAGCAGCGACAGCGAGAAGGCCAGGATGGCCAGCAGCACCGTCCAGCTCTTGAAGCTGCCGCGCTTTTCCGTCACGGCCAGGGAGTGGATCAGCGCAGTACCCACGAGCCAGGGCATGAAGGAGGCGTTTTCCACCGGGTCCCAGCACCACCAGCCGCCCCAGCCGAGCTCGTAGTAGGCCCACCAGCTGCCGATGGCGATGCCCAGCGTGAGGAAGAGCCAGGCCACGGTGGTCCACGGGCGCGTCCAGCGCGCCCACTGCGCATCGAGGTTGCCACCGATGAGCGCGGCCACCGCGAAGGCGAAGGCCACCGAGAAGCCCACGTAGCCCATGTAGAGCATCGGCGGGTGGATGACCATGCCGGGGTCTTGCAGCAGCGGGTTGAGGTCGCGACCGTCCGCGGCAGCGGGCAGCAGCCGCTCGAAGGGGTTGGAGGTGAGCAGCGTGAAGAGCAGGAACCCCACCGAGATGAGCGACATCACCGACAGGATGCGCGCCACCACCGGCAGCGGCAGGTGCCGGCTGTACAGGGCCACGGCCACCTGCCACAGCGCCAGCATCAGCAGCCACAGGAGCAGCGAGCCCTCGTGCCCGCCCCACACGCCTGCCACCCGGTAGGCCAGCGGCAACTCGCTGTTGGAGTGCTGGGACACATACAGCACCGAGAAGTCGTTGACGACGAAGGCCGCCGTCAGGCTGGCATACGACACCACCGTGACGGCAAACAGCGCCACCGAGCCGGGCTTGCCGAGAGCCATCCAGCCGGTGCGGCCGGTCTGCGCACCCACGAGGGGCACCACGCCCAGCACCCCTGCCAACGCCAGCGCGATCCACAGCGCAAAGTGACCGATCTCCACGCTCATTTCTGCCTCCTCAAGGCTTCATCCCCTGCACGCTCTGGCCGTACTTGGCATCACCCTTCTTGGCCTTTTCCAGGGCCTCGGCGGCCTCGGGCGGCATGTAGTTCTCGTCGTGCTTGGCCAGCACCTCGCGGGCGACGAACACGCCGCCTTGCAACTGCCCCTGCGCCACCACCCCCTTGCCCTCCTTGAAGAGGTCCGGGAGGATCCCCTCGTAGCGCACGCTCACCGTCTGCGCCGTGTCGGTGATGAGGAAGTTCACCTGCGTGCCCTCGCGTCTGACGCTGCCCTCCTGCACCAGCCCGCCCACGCGGAAGGTGCGGCCCTTGGGAGCTTCCTGCGCCGCCACCTGGGTGGGCGAGTAGAAGAAGACGAGGTTGCTCTGGAAGGCGTTGAGCACGAGCGCGACGATCGCGCCCACTGCCGCCACGCCGCCCAGGGCCAGCGCCAGGCGCTTCTGGCGCGGCTTCATGCCTGGCCCTCCTGCAGGGCTGCAGCGCTTGCTTCCAGCGCTGCACGTCGGCGCCGCCACGCGAGCCAGGGCTCGAGCGCCACGCACAGCGCAAACACGCCGTAGCTGCCCCATACGAAGGCGCCGTTGCCGCCCATGGCGTAGAACTCCGAAGCGCTGCCCCAGTTCATCGGGAAACCTTCTCCTTCCAGGAACCCGGCACGGATGCCCCGCCCGGCGCCGGCGCCAGCTCGCGCACCCACTGGGTGTCGCGCTCGCGTTCCAGGATGATGGCACGCGTGCGCATGAAGACGACCGCGAACGAATAGGCCCAGCACGCCACCGTCATCAGCAGCATGGCGGTGAGCATGGTCGTGGCCATCTTGGGCGCGGCCGTGAGGCTCACCGAGGCGCCCTGGTGCAGCGTGTTCCACCACTTGACCGAGAAGTAGATGATCGGCACGTTCACCGCCCCCACCACCGCCAGCAGCGCGCCTGCGGCGTCCGACCGGCGCGTGTCGTCGATGGCCTCGGTCAGCGCGATGTAGCCCAGGTACAGGAAGAGGAGGATGAGCTCGGAGGTCAGCCGCGCGTCCCAGACCCAGTAGGTGCCCCAGGTCGGGCGGCCCCACAGCGCGCCTGTCCACAGCGCGAGGAACGTGAAAATTGCCCCCGTGGGCGCAATGGCGCGGGCCACCATCGAGGCCAGCCGCGCCCGGAACGCCCAGCCCACCGCGGCCCAGAAGGCCATCACGAGGTACAGCAGCATCGACATCCAGGCCGCCGGCACGTGGATGAAGATGATCCGGTAGACCTCGCCTTGCGTGGCATCGGTGGGCGCCACGAAGAAGCCCATGTACAGGCCCGCGGCGGCGAAGCCCGCCGCCACCAGCCAGCACAGCGGCACCAGGATGCCCGTGAGTGCGTAGAAGCGCGGAGGCGAGGAGAAGGTGTAGAAGGTCAGCGGCATCGTGTCACTCGGTGCTCGCTCGTGGTTCGCTCGTGACGCATGCGGGGCTCACTCGGTGGAGATGCGGAGTGCGGCGGCCGTCGCGAACGGTGCGCCGCAGGCGGTGGCGATGAGCAAGGCTCCCAGCAGCGAATAATGCCCGGAAGCCGACAACCCTTGCTCCACCGTGGCGGCCGCGCCCGCCCCGAAGATCAGGGCCGGCGTGGCCAGCGGCAGCACGATGAGGATGAGCAGCATCCCACCGCTGCGCAGCCCGATCACGAGCGCGGCGCCCAGCCCGCCCAGCAGGCTCAGCACCGGCGTGCCCAGCAGCAGGCCGATCACGAGGGCAACCAGTGTCGGGGCGGCCAGGTCGAAGAGCAATCCGATGAGCGGGGCAGCGGCGATCAGCGGCAAGCCGCTGAGCACCCAGTGCGCCGCCGCCTTGGCGGCCGCCACGGCCACGGCCGGCTGCGGAGCGAGCAGCATCTGTTCGAGCGAGCCATCGGCGTGGTCGCCGGCGTAGAGCGTGGCCACCGACAGCATCGAGGCCAGCAGTGCGCATACCCACACCACCCCCGGGGCGATGAGCCGCAGCGTCTGGGGCTCGGGGCCCACCCCCAGGGGGAACAGGCTCACCGCGACGGCGAAGAAGGCCAGCGGCAGCAGCGTTTCGATGCGCCGGCGTGCGGCCAGGTGCAGGTCGCGCAGGAACACTTCGAGGAAGAGCCGGCCCATGTGCGCGATTTCCAGGGCGTGGATGTCGCCTCAGCTGCCCGGCCGCGCGGTGCGCGACACGGCATCCAGGTCGAGCACGCGGGTGGCCAGGTCTGCGGGCAAGGGCTGGTGGCTCGTCAGCAGCACCGCGCCGCCCGAGGCGGCGTGGGCGCGCAGCAGCGCCTCGAGCGTGCCGATGCCTGCGTCATCGAGGGCGTCGAAGGGCTCGTCGAGCAGCCATACCCGTGGGGGATCGGGCAACGCCAGCCGGGCCAGTGCCACCCGTCTGCGCTGTCCCTGGCTGAGCACGCGCACCGGCAGGCGGGCCTGGCGCGCCACACCGAGCCGCTCCAGCGCGGCCTGCACGGCCTGCGGCGGCACAGGCGTGCCGCGCAAGCCGGCCACGAAACGCAAGGCCTCATGCGCCAGCAGGTCGTCCTTGAGCGCGTTGGCGTGGGCGAGGTAGGCCAGTTCGCGGCGCCACTGAGGGTCCGCGCTGCGCATCGCCACACCCTCGAAGCACACCGTGCCCTCGGCCGGCGTGGACAGCCCCGCCAGCAACCGCAGCAGCGTCGTCTTGCCCCGGCCGTTCGTGCCCCGCAGCCAGACCACCTCACCCGCGCGCAGCTCGATTTCCAGGCCGGCAAAGAGCAGCCGTTCGCCGCGCTGGGCGGCCAGGTCCCGCGCGGCCAGGCGTGGGGAGGCCTCGCGCAGGGCTTCAGGGTCCTTCGGCGTGGCCGCCGCGGCAGCCGCGGCTGCCGCGCGAGACGTGTTCGGTGGGGTGGAGGCAGTCGTCGAGACCAAGGCGTTTGGTGCCGGTGAATGAGGTGGGCCGTGGGCTCGCTGCAGCTCAAGCGCTCAGCGCGGCAGTTGCAGCGAGCCCTCGGCGCTGAAGGAGACGCTGCCGCCGAGCACCGACATGCCGGCGACCGGTCCGCCCGACAGGCGGCCCCGCAGCACGTAGGGCAGCTCCCGTGGTGTCGAGCCC
>CAILKA010000195.1 GCA_903834645.1 uncultured beta proteobacterium | reverse complement strand
GCCGAGCAATTGACCGACTATCTCAGCGACAACGGTGTCAAGGTGCGCTACCTGCACAGCGACATCGACACGGTCGAGCGCGTGGAGATCATCCGCGACCTGCGCCTGGGCACCTTCGACGTGCTGGTGGGCATCAACCTGCTGCGCGAGGGCCTGGACCTGCCGGAGGTGTCGCTGGTGGCCATCCTGGACGCCGACAAGGAAGGCTTCCTGCGCGCCGAGCGCAGCCTCATCCAGACCATCGGGCGTGCGGCGCGCAACCTGCACGGCAAGGCGATCCTGTATGCCGATCGCGTGACCGACTCCATGCGCAGCGCCATCGACGAGACCGAGCGCCGCCGCGCCCGCCAGATCGCCCACAACGCCGATCACGGGATCGTCCCGCGCGGGGTCACCAAGCAGGTGCGCGAGCTCATCGACGGTGTCGTCTCGGACCGTGCCGAGCGCGAGGGCGCGGCAGCGCGGGCCACGGCTGCGGCTGTGGAGGAGGTGCTCGAGGAGAAGGACTTGGGCAAGCGCATCCGCCAGCTCGAGCGTCAGATGCTCGAGCATGCGCGCAACCTCGAGTTCGAGAAGGCGGCGCGGGTGCGCGACCAGCTCTCGCAGCTGCGCGAGCGCGCCTTCGGCGCGAGCGTGGCCGACAACGTCGTCGCGCTCCCGGCGGCCGGCGCCGGGAACTCCGCGCGAAGAACTTGATCAAATCGCTCGACTTCTGCTAAAGTCGAGCAATTCACTAGGAATCGAACCTGGACCGGAGGACTCCCCGATGCGCCTGACCACCAAGGGCCGCTTTGCGGTCACCGCGATGATCGACCTGGCCCTGCGCTCGCACCACGGGCCCGTGGCACTGGCGGCCATCAGCCAGCGCCAGCAGATCTCGCTGTCGTACCTGGAGCAGCTGTTCGGCAAGCTGCGCCGCCATGAGCTCGTGGAGAGAACCCGCGGGACCGGAGGCGGCTACTCGCTCGGGCGCGACATGAGCGAGATCACGGTGGCCGACATCATCGTCGCCGTGGATGAGCCCATCGACGCCACGGGCTGCGGCGGCAAGGAAAGCTGCATGGGCGAGGAGTCGGGCAAGTGCATGACGCACGACCTGTGGACGAGCCTGAACACCAAGATGATCGAGTTCCTGGACTCGGTGTCGCTCAAGAAGCTCGTCGACGAGCAGCTCGCCAAAGGCGTGTCCATCGAGGGCACCCCGGTCAAGCGGGCCATCTCCTCGCAGCCGGTGGTCAAGCCGATCAAGGTGACCGCCCCCAATTCCGTGTTCGCGCTGGGCTCGTCGCTGAGCAAGTGATCCACCCCGCACACGCCACCAGGCCCCACGGCCAGACCCGAGATTGCGCTTCGAGAGCCCTGCGATGACCCCGCACCTGCCCATCTACATGGATTACGGCGCCACCACGCCGGTCGACCCGCGCGTCGTCGACGCGATGATTCCCTGGTTGCGCGAGCACTTTGGCAATCCCGCCTCCCGCAGCCACGCCTGGGGCTGGGAAGCCGAAGAGGCCGTGGAGCGTGCGCGTGCCGATGTCGCCGACCTGATCGGAGCCGACCCGCGCGAGATCGTCTGGACGTCGGGCGCCACCGAGTCGAACAACCTCGCCATCAAGGGCGCGGCGCACTTCTACGCCTCGCGCGGCAAGCATCTCATCACCGTCAAGACGGAGCACAAGGCCGTGCTCGACACGACGCGCGAGCTCGAGCGGCAGGGCTTCGAGGTCACGTACCTGGACGTGCAGGAAGACGGTCTGCTCGACCTCGACCGCTTCCGCGACGCGCTGCGCCCGGACACGATCCTCGCCTCGGTGATGATCGTCAACAACGAGATCGGCGTGATCCAGGACATCCCGGCCATCGGCGCGATGTGCCGCGAGCGCGGCATCATCCTGCACGTGGACGCGGCCCAGGCCACGGGCAAGGTCGCGATCGACATGGCCACCCTCCCGGTGGACCTGATGAGCCTGGCCTCGCACAAGACCTACGGCCCCAAGGGGATCGGCGCGCTGTACGTGCGGCGCAAGCCCCGCGTGCGGCTGGAGGCGCAGATGCACGGCGGCGGCCACGAGCGCGGCATGCGCTCAGGCACGCTGCCCACGCACCAGTGCGTGGGCATGGGCGAGGCCTACCGCATTGCCAAGGAAGAGATGCACGAGGAAAACCAGCGTATTCAGGCGCTGCATGACCGTCTGGTCAGCGGCCTCAAGGATATCGAGCAGGTGTTCATCAATGGCCATGAAACGCAGCGCGTACCGCAT
>CAILKA010000194.1 GCA_903834645.1 uncultured beta proteobacterium | reverse complement strand
GCAGCACGCGTTGCAGGCGACCTGCGATGGGCGCGGAGACGACGTAGCGGTCGCGCAGCCGCGTGCGCCCCTCCTCGTCGATGCCAGCCTCGAAGGGACCCATGCCCACGCGCGCCGCCTCCACCGTGACCGGGCGGGGCGCGAGGGCCCAGGCGAGCAGGGCAGCCAGCACGAGCGTGCCAGCTCCGAGCATGAAGGCTGTTCGGCGCTTCATCGGAAGACCTCCCCTTGAATCGAAGTTGCAGGCGTGCGCGCGGCTGCCTCACTCGCGCGTCTTCAGTGCCGCCACCATGTCGAGGCGGTCGATGCGCCGGCGCACGACCAGCGCGCTCGCCACGCCGGCTGCCAGCACACACAGCGCCGACCACGCATAGGTGCGCGGCAGGATCACCACCGGAAAGTGGAACTGGTCGCTCTGGAGCAGCACTGCCACGAGGTGCACGAGGCCCCAGCCCAGCACCATCCCGATGGGCAGCGCCAGCGCCAGCGTGATCGCGCCCTCGCCCAGCAGCAGGGCCGAGACCTCGCCGCGCGTGAAGCCGAGCACGCGCAGGCTCGCCAGTTCCCAGGTGCGCTCGGCCAGCGCAATGCGCGCATGGTTGTAGACCACCCCCACCGCGATCACGGCCGCAAAGAGCGTGAGCACCGTGCTCATGATGCGCACGTTGCGCGCGCTCACCTCCTGCATGTTGCGCAACATCGTCGCCTTGCTGAAGGCCCCGGCCACGCGCGGCTGCACGCGCAGCGCCTCCAGCGCGCGCGCTTCGGTGGGACCGCCGGCGCGCGCGCCTGGCACGGCCAGCACGAAGCTGCCGGCGAGGTCGCCGTCGCCCAGGGCGCGGTTGAGCGCGCCACGCTCCATCAGGGCGCCGGTGCCCATCATCTCCTGCACCGTGCCCTCCACGGGCAGCCACAGCGTGCGCGGCCGGCCCTCGAGCACCTCCACCTGCACCAGGTCTCCCGTGTGCAGGCCGAGCTTGGTCGCCAGCCGGTCGGTGAGCACGAGGCCGCCGCGGCCAGGCGTGGCCACGCGCTGCGAGCGGTCGATCACGCGCGCCAGCTCCGACTCGGCCTCGTAGCCGCGCACCTGGCTGCGCTCGCGCCGGTGGCCGTTGGTGAGCGTCACCGCCACGCCACGCTGGGGCTCCGCGCGCGCCACGCCCGGCCGCCGCGCGAGCGCCAGGCCCGCCGCCGCCGCGTCGGGCTCCTGCAGGAAGACCATCATGTCGCCCCGCATCCCGAGCACGAACTGCGTCTCGACGATGTAATCGATCGCGTCGCGAAAGAAGTTTCCGAGCACGACGATGGCCACCGACGCCGCCACGCCGCCCACGGCCAGCGTCGAGCGCCAGGGCCGGCGCTCCATGTGGCGCAGGATCATGCGCAGTGGCGTGGGCACGCCGCGCAGGCCCAAGCGCTCGACGAGCGTGGGCTGGAAGCTCGCCGGCGCGGGAGGCCGCATGGCCTCGGCCGGGGCCAGCCTCACGGCCGCGGCGATCGCATTGAGCGTACCCGCCACCGAGGCCGTCAGGGTCAGCCCCACCGCCCCGAGCGCCAGGCCCGGCGCGAGCACGTGCGTGACCTCCGGGAAGCGGAATAACTCCCCGTACAGCGCCACCAGCCACCGCCCGAGCACGTCGCCCAGCGCCAGGCCCAGGCCGCAGCCGGCGAGCACGATCACGCCGACGAACTTGAGGTAATGCGCCGCCACGTCGCGGTTGGCGTAGCCCAGCGCCTTGAGTGCGGCGATCTGCTCGCGCTGCGTCGCCACCACGCGCGCCACCACGACGTTGAGCAGGAACACCGCCACGCCCAGGAAGATCGACGGCAGCACGGTGCCCAGCACGCGCTGTTCGCGGATCTCGTTGTCGAGCATCGCGTGCGAGGCCTGGTGCTCGCGCGTGCGCGCCTCGCGCGCACCGTAGCGCTGCAGCAGCGGCTGCAGTTGCGCGATCACGGCACGTGGCTGCGCGCCCGGCGCCAGCCGCACCGCCAGGTGGTTGAAGGCACCGTCCATGTCCCACGCGGCCGACAGCGCCTCGCCATCGACCCAGAACACGCCGAAGCTGCGCGGATCGGGCATGCCGAACATGCCGGCGAACACGTACTCGGGCGACAACGCCACGCCGGCCACGACGAGGGCGCGCTCCTTGCCGTTGATGACAGCCAGCAGCCGGTCGCCGTGCGCCAGGCCGCGCGCCTGCGCAAAGGCCTCCGAGACCCACGCCGGCAGCGCGCCGTCAGCCAGCGCGCGCCCCGGCGACATCGTCGCGTCCTCGGCGCGGCCGCTGCGCAGCGTCAGCAGGTTCAGCGCGTGGGGCCGGCGCCGGTCCAGGCCGATGAGCTGGCCGGCGATCGGGTCGGACAGGCCCGGAATCTGCACCCGCACCCGCACCTCGACGGTGGCCTGCGCATACGCCACGCCTGGGAGGGCCTGGATCACGGGAAGCAGCGTCAGAGGTGCGCGCTTCATCGAGGCGAACACGTCGGCAAAGCGCCCCTGCACGTAGAAGCGCTCGCGTGCGGCATCGAGCGAGTCCACCGCCGACAACGTCGCGATGAAGCCGCCCACGCCACTGGCCACGACGAGCGCAATCGTGAGTGCCTGGCTCCACATCAGCGCCAGGTCGCGCAGCAGCTTGCGGTCCAGGGCCTTCATCGGGGGCTCACCACGAGATGTCCTTGGGCGCGACCCGGGTGGCGTTGGCCTGCACCTCCTGCACGGCGCCGTCGGACAGGCGAATCACCCGGTGCGCCATGCCTGCAATCGCCGCGTTGTGCGTGATCACGACCACCGTCGTGCCGAGCTCCCGGTTCACGCGCTCGATCACTTCGAGCACGAGACGGCCGGTGGGGTAGTCCAGCGCGCCGGTGGGCTCGTCGCACAGCAGCACGTCCGGGCGCTTGACGATGGCGCGAGCGATCGCCACGCGCTGCTGCTCGCCGCCGGAAAGCTGTGCCGGGAAGTGGTCGCGCCGCGGCAGCAGCCCCACGAGGCCGAGCGACTCGTCGATGTCCATCGGGTGCTCGGCGATGTCGGTGACGAGCGCCACGTTCTCGCGTACCGTGAGGCTCGGGATCAGGTTGTAGAACTGGAAGACGAAGCCCACGTGCTCGCGCCGGTAGCGCGTGAGCGCCGCCTCGTCGGCACCGGTGAGCAGGTGGTCGGCAAAGCGCACCTCGCCGCTCGTGGGCACGTCCAGGCCCCCGAGGATGTTGAGCAGCGTGCTCTTGCCGCTGCCGGAGGGCCCGAGCAGCACGATGAACTCGCCGCGTGCGATCGCCAGCGAGACGTCGCGCAGCGCAACGACCTCGACCTCGCCCGTGCGGTAGACCTTGCGCAGGTGCTGCGCCTGGAAGACCGGCGCGGGGTCGGGGTCTGGGCTCACGGTCCGGCCAGTATGGCCACCTGGCTGCCTGGGCCCTTGATCCGCCTCAAGAAGGTTCGGCCTGCACGAGCGGCGTCGCGTCGCTCTCCCCCGGCTCCTCGGTCTGCGCGCCCCAGGCGGTGCGCAGCCCCTGCGCCTGGAGCCCCTGCTGCTGCAGCCAGCGCACCATCACGGCCTCGTAGCCGTGGGTGACGATCACCCGCGTGGCGCCCGTGGCGGCGATGGCGCGCTGCAGCCCCGGCCAGTCGGCATGGTCGCTGAGCACGAAGCCACGGTCCACGCCCTGGCGGCGGCGCGCGCCGCGCAGCAGCATCCAGCCGCTGGCGAAGGCGTCGCTGAAGTCCCCCAGGCGCCGGGCCCACGCACTGCCCTGCACCGCGGGTGGCGCCAGCACGAGGGCGCGGCGCAAGTCCCCGCGCGCAAGGGTCTCGTCGAGGGGGACGGTAGCGGGCAGGGCCACCCCCGCCGCACGGTAAGCCTCGTTGAGCGGCTCGATCGCGCCATGCACGACGATCGGCCCGATCGAGGCGTCCAGGCCCGCCAGCAGGCGCTGCGCCTTGCCAAAGCTGTAGCCCAGCAGCAGGCTCGCACGACCGGCCTCGGCATTGGCCTGCCACCAGGCGTTGACTTCGGCCATCACGTCGGCCTGGCGCGGCCAGCGGTAGACGGGCAGCCCGAAGGTGCTCTCGCTGATGAAGCAGTCGCAGCGCACCGGCTCGAAAGGCTCGCAGGTCGGGTTCTCGTCGTGCACGCCGCTCACGTAGTAGTCGCCCGAGGCCACCCACACGCGCCCGCGGTGCTCGATGCGCACCTGCGCCGAGCCGAGCACGTGCCCGGCCGGGTGCAGGCTGACGAGCGTTTCGCCCACCGTCTTGCGCTCACCCCAGTCCAGGGTGTCCAGCGTGATGTCGCCCAGCCTCGCACGCAGCACGCCCTCCCCGCGCGCGCTCGCGAGGTAGGCGGCGTGGCCACGGCGGGCGTGATCGGCGTGCGCGTGCGTGATGACGGCTCGCGGCACAGGCCGCCAGGGGTCGATGTAGAAGTCTCCCGGCGGGCAGTACAGGCCCTGGGGTCGCCACACGACCAGGTCGTCCTGGGCCGCTTGCAGCACCATGCCGGCTACAGCCCGCGCCTCAGTACCGCCCCGCGGCACCGGCCAGCCGCAGGTACGCGTTGGCCAGCCAGGCCACGAGGCCGCGCACGGCCCAGCCTCTCAGCCCCGGGCGCAACGCGGGCGCGGTGATCAAGGTCGACTCGGTGAAGGCGCGCTCCAGGTGCTGCGCGAGGCTGTCGGCGAAGGTCTCGTCGAGCAGCACGACGTTGGCCTCGAGATTGAGCAGCAGCGACAGCGGATCGATGTTGGAGCTGCCCACGGTCGCCCACTGGCGGTCCACGAGCGCCACCTTGGCGTGCAGGAAGGCCGGCGTGTATTCGTACACCTGGATGCCATGCGCGCGCATCTCGTCGTACAGCACGCGCGCGGCCAGTGCCGCGATGCGGTAGTCGATCTTGCCCTGCATGAGCAGCCGCACCCGCACCCCGCGCGCGGCCGCCCGGCGCAGGGCGCGCAGGAAGGCACGGCCGGGGTAGAAGTAGGGGCAGGCGATGTCGATGCGCTCGCGTGCACGGCGGATCGCCTCGACGTAGCTGCGCTCGATGGCACGGCGCTGGCGAAAGTTGTCGCGCACCACGAGCGCGGCGCGCACCGGGGGCAGCTCCTCGGCCGCCGGGCCGGCCCGGCCATCGCGCAAGCCCGTGCGCAGCTCACGCAGCAGCTGCAGCGTGCGGGCCACCGGCTCGGCGCTGCGCGCCAGCAGCGCCACCTCCTCGCGCCAGCCGCGCGCCAGGCTCGCACGCATCCACAGCGCCTGGGCCAGGCGCTGCACCTCGGCGGCCACGGCTCCTTGCAGCTCCACGGCGAAGTCCAGCCGGGCGCGCTCGCTCCATCCATGGTGGAGGTCGTAGCGATCGTCGATGACGTTGATGCCGCCCACGAAGGCGACCTCGCCATCCACGGCCAGCAGCTTCTGGTGCATGCGGCGCAGTTGCCCGGGCTGCAGCCACGCCCACCAGCGATCCAGCGGCCGGAACACCTCGAGCTGCACGCCGGTGCCCGCAAACCAGCGCCTGAGCGCAGGCAGGCGCGACACGCTGCCAAAGCCGTCGACCAGGAGCCGCACCTGCACGCCGCGTGCCGCTGCGGCGCACAGCGCATCGGCCACGCGGCGCCCGGCCTGGTCGTCGTTGAAGATGTAGGCCGCCATCCAGGCCTCGGTGCGCGCGTGCGCCAGCGCCGCGGCCATGGCCGGAAAGAGCTCGTCGCCGCCCCCGAGCAGCCGCACGCGGTGACCCCCCCGGAAGTCCATCGCCGCTGCGTCCCGTCAGGTGCCTTCGCGCTCGAGCTCGACCACGAGCGGCAGGTGATCCGACATCCGGGCCCACGCCATGCCGCGCGGCACGAGCGCAGCCTCGCAGCGAAAACCGCGCACATAGACACGGTCCAGTGCGAACACCGGCACGCGCGCTGGAAAAGTGGCCGGGCCGGGCCGCGCATCGGCACGGGCCCCGGCGCGGTGCAGACCGATGCGTGTCATCGGTGCGTCGAGCCGCTCGCCCCAGTCGTTGAAGTCACCCGCCACCAGCAAGGGTTCATGCGCAGGCACCTCCTCGCGCAGCATGGCGGCCAGTCGCTCGACCTGGCGCACGCGGCTGGCGTGCACGAGCCCGAAGTGCGCCACCACCACGTGCACCGTCTCACCCCCCCAGGCCACCGGCACGTGCAGCAGCCCGCGCTGCTCGAAGCGGTGGTCGCTCACGTCGTGGTGACCGATCTCGCCCAGCGGCCAGCGCGACAACAGCGCATTGCCGTGCTCACCGTGGCGCGTGACCGCATTCGTGCGGTAGGCCACCTCGAAGCCTTCGGGCGCGAGGAAGTCAGCCTGACCGCCCGCCGGCCAGCCCTGGTGCGTGCGCTGGAAGCGGCGCGCCTCCCGGTGATGGAACAGGCGCACCTCCTGCAGGCACACGATGTCGGCCTCCAGGGCCTGGATGCCGCGCTCGAGGTTGTGGATCTCCAGCCGCTTGCCCGGGCCGACGCCGCGCACGCCCTTGTGGATGTTGTACGTGGCCACGCGCAGCCGCCCGGCCCGGGCCGGCCCGTGGGCACGGCGCGGGTGCGACGGGTGCGGGTGCAGCGGAACCGCGGCCATGGCGGAGAGACTACCCGATGAAACGCGGCAGCTGCAGGATCGCCTCGGCGTTGCTGGGGGAGAAGCAGCGATCAGCCGCCTCGCGCCAGGACAGCCAGGCGTGGCGCAGGTGCTCGCGCGGGGCCAGGCGCACCGCGATGCCCTCGGGCACGCGCAGGCCGAAGACATGCTCGGTGTTGTGCGTCACGCCGGGTGCGTAGCGGTGGCGCCAGACCGGGTAGATCTCGTAGACGTTGCTCAGGCCCCAGTCGCGCAGGTTCACCAGCGGCACCGCGTCGCTGCCCACGACGATGCCCGTCTCCTCCTCGACCTCGCGCACGGCCGTCTCCAGGAGCGGCTCTTCGATGCGGTCCTTCGAGCCGGTGACGCTTTGCCAGAAGCCCGGCTTGTCGGCACGCTCGATCAGCAAGACCTCCAGCGCCGCCGTGTGGATCACGACGAGCACCGACTCCGGGATCTTGTGGCGGGCGGCCGACTCCACCTCAGGGGCCCGCCTGGGGGTTGCGCAGCCGGATGTGCAGCTCGCGCATCTGCGCCTCGTCCACGCGGCTGGGCGCACCCGTGAGCAGGCACTGCGCGCGCTGCGTCTTCGGGAAGGCGATGACGTCGCGGATCGATTCGGCGCCCGCCATCAGCGTGGCGATGCGGTCCAGCCCGAAGGCGAGACCTCCGTGCGGCGGCGCGCCGTACTGCAGCGCATCGAGCAGGAAGCCGAACTTCAGCCGCGCCTCCTCGGGCCCGATCTTCAGAGCCGTGAAGACCTTGCTCTGCACCTCGGCGCGGTGGATACGAACCGAGCCCCCGCCGATCTCCCAGCCGTTGAGCACCATGTCGTAGGCCTTGGCCACGCAGGCGCCGGGGTCGGTGTCCATCAGGTCCTCGTGCCCGTCCTTCGGTGCCGTGAAGGGGTGGTGCACGGCGGACCACCGGTTGCCCTCCTCGTCGAACTCGAACATCGGGAAGTCCACCACCCAGGCCGGCGCCCAGCGGTCCTCGAACAGGCCCTTGGCGCGGCCGAAGTCGCTGTGGCCGATCTTCACGCGCAGCGCCCCGATGGCGTCGTTGACGACCTTGGCCTTGTCCGCGCCGAAGAAGAGCAGGTCGCCGTTGCAGGCGCCGGTGCGCGCGAGCAGCTGCCCGAGCGCGCCATCGTGCAGGTTCTTCACGATGGGGCTTTGCAGCCCCTCGCGACCGCGCTCCACGTCGTTGACCTTGATCCAGGCCAGGCCCTTGGCACCGTAGATCTTGACGAACTCGGTGTAGGCGTCGATCTCGCCGCGGCTCATCTCGCCGCCGCCGGGTACGCGCAGCGCCACCACGCGTCCGCCAGCCTGGTTCGCGGGGCCGGAGAAGACCTTGAAGTCCACGTCGCGCATCAGGTCGGTGAGATCGGTGAACTCGAGCTTGACGCGCAGGTCAGGCTTGTCCGAGCCATAGCGGCGCATCGCCTCCGCGTACGGGATCACCGGATACACGGGCAGCTCCACCCCGAGCGCACGCCGGAACACCGTGCGGATCATCGCCTCGGTCGTGGCGCGGATCTCCTCTTCCGTGAGGAAGGAGGTCTCGATGTCGATCTGCGTGAATTCGGGCTGGCGGTCGGCGCGCAGGTCCTCGTCGCGGAAGCACTTCGTGATCTGATAGTAGCGGTCGAAGCCCGCCACCATCAGCAGCTGCTTGAAGAGCTGGGGGCTTTGCGGCAGCGCGAAGAACTGGCCATCGTGCACGCGGCTGGGCACGAGGTAGTCGCGTGCGCCCTCAGGCGTGCTCTTGGTGAGCATCGGCGTCTCGATGTCCACGAAGCCCTGCTCGTCGAGGAACTTGCGCACCTCGATG